>DBFBJF010000098.1:0-9345 GCA_048203265.1 Candidatus Merdiplasma sp. | reverse complement strand
CTCCCACTGTGGGAATCTGTTGTTTTTTCGGCTTCGCGCGAACCGTATAATGATCTTATCAAGATTTATCAGGAGGGAACGAACATGAAATGGAAACAAGTTTACGGTCTTTTATGTCTGGGCGCATTTTTATCCCTGTCCTTAGGCTCCGCGGCCTTCGCGGAGGAGACAGCCAACGTGGTGAATCCCGTGGGAAAAGTTCTCTTTGCGGACCAGCCGGTTCTGTCCGATGAAGAGGGCTCCTACATCGCGATTGGAGACCAGTTAAAATTGCGGGCCGGCGGGGACGGCGAATTCGAAACCGGAGACGAGTACGTGGAATTCGGAAATTATCCCCAGGCGGAGGGAGCCTCCGTGGATGATCCCGACAGCTATGAACCGCTGAAATGGTATCTTCTGGACGAGGAGGACGGCGCGGTCACCATGATCACCGAGAAAACGCTGGTAAGGCTTCCGTTTAACACCAACTCTTCTGAGGACGCGGGACTTGGAAACGACTGGTCCACCAGCAATCTGCGCAGCTGGCTGAACAGCTATGAGGGCGGAGTGGACAACACGGGGGATACCACCGGATTTTACGATACTGCGTTCAGCGATGAGGAAAAAGAGATGATTCAGCTCTCCTCTGTATCCATGAGTTCTTCCGAGAAATACTGGGCCTTCAATACCCTGCTGAAGGATTACACGGACGACGCAGAGCCCTCCTCCGACGGCAATCAGTACGCCTATGGCTTTAAAAATATTCTTTACTGGGAAGAGTGGTCCACCGATCTGTACGGTTATGAGGACACTGAAGACTACGTGTACGCCCTCAGCGGCGAGGAAGCATTCCTTTACTTTGGAACCAAGGGCGACGGTGAGGAAGAAATCGCTAGCAAGGATCAGGAGCTGAACGACTGGTACGCAGAGCGGATCAGTGACGATATCACCAACGGCGCTGACATTCCGGATGTATGGCCCGTTCTCGAATCCCTGGGCGTAACCGTAGATGAAAGCACCTACACAGACGGGGAGAGCAGCGTTGGTTACGGCGGCGTGACCGGAGAGGACAGCTACGGAGCCCTGATGGTTGCCTGCAATGACGTTTATCCTGTATTTTACTACAGCAATGCCGGAACGACTGCCACCGACTACTGCGGCGGAGGCGGAGATTACTGGAGCCGTTCCGCAGGTGTGGATGTAACCCAGATCGATTCCGGTATTCTGCCCGGGGATTATACCAGCGATATGATCCAGACGAGAACCGTTGAGAATGAGGATACCACCTACTCCGCATGCTATCACGGCACCTTCATTAATCCGGGCGGCTCCATCAATGTGGGACGTCCTGTGGATGGCAGCTATGGCGCCCGCCCTGTCATTCAGGTTATGACTGAGACAGACTGACGCACCCTAACCTTTGGCAATGATAAGTTGCAGTCATGATTGACTACACCATTTATATAATAGGAGGTAAAATTGTATGAAAAAAAGAACCCGTTACCTGCGCAAGATCCTGCCGGCAGCGCTGTCGCTGGCCTGCGTATTTTCCACCTGCTATGTAGCTCCTGCTGAGGAAGCCCGGACAGAAAACGAGGCCCAGGCGGAAAGCGCTGCCTCCACCTTCAGCGTTGGCGCGGCGGTCCGCGACATTACGCCCACTGACGAGATGCTTCCTCTGGAGCGTGCTCCCCAGGTTGTCATGACTGGCGTGCTGGATCCTCTGAGCGTCCGCGTGATCGCTATGGCAGACGATGACACCACAACCCTCATGGTCTGCAGTGAGACGGGCCGTTCCTTCGGTCCCCAGTTTGCCCAGGCAATCGCCGATCACACGGGCCTCTCCCTGGACAACATCGTGCTGACTTCCACCCACTCCCACGCCGCGCCTGAGATCACCGAAGAAATCGATCTGGATTTTGAGGAGGGCGATGAGGATGTGACCAACCTGCAGCTGTGGGCAAAATACGCGCTGCAGCAGGTTCTGGACGCCGTGGATGAGGCCATGGACAATATGGAGCCCGCCAGTGTGGGAATTGACTACTCAGAGAGCTATATCAACGTAAACCGCAATTCCGTATACAATTCGGTGGATGAGGACGGCAACGTGACAGAGGAGCGCAACCTGGGCTGGAATCCAGCTGGTATCTCCGATAAGACTGTTGCAGCGATCCGCTTTAACAACGCGGACGGAGATCCCATCGCATTTATCATCAACTACGCGGTTCACGGCACAGTGATGCACGCCAACACCTGTATGGAGGATGGCACCACCGGCATCAGCGCAGATATTCCCGGTATCGTATCCGGATATCTGGAAGATAATTATGACGGGGCCGTTGCCATGTGGCTTTCCGGAGCCGCCGGAGACCAGAACCCCATCATTCAGAACGATATGTATACCCGTGACCCCGAGACGGGAGAATTTGAGGAAACCTTCGGCTCAGACTATGACATTCTGACCTTCCTCTCCAAGATTCATTACGCGGACATCGAGACCGCCCTGGATTCCATCGATACCTACACCTCTGATGTAGATCTTCAGTGCGGTTACCTGGAATCCTCCATTCCGGCCACAGACGGCAGCGACTACTATCTCTCTCTTCAGATGGTGCGCATCGGGGACATCGGCCTGGCCTGCTTCCCCGGCGAGCTGTTCACCTCCACCGGTCTGAACATGAAGGACTCAGCCCTGCTGGAAGATACCATTATTGTCAACCATGCATGGCAGCGTGACGAGCAGAACAACGGTTATCACGCGGACGACTGGACCATCGAGAACGGCGGCTTTGGCCAGAGACAGGCAGGCTATGAGGAAGGCTATCTGGACGATGCTCTGATCACCATGATGAACGATTATTATGAGGAGACCGGCGCATGGCTGTACAACGGCGACGGCACTGCCACCTACAGCACCACCGGCGAGATCACCATTGTAGGCCTTGACGGCAAGGCCGGAACAGAGGATGACAATCAGGTAGTAAACCCGGCGGGAACCACGCTCCTGACGGATGTCACCCCGGAATACGATGAGGACGGCAATGTCTTTATCACCATCGATTCCGATCTGACCCTGACCGCAGGCGATGACGGGCTCATCGGCACCACCGATGATGTGGTAACCTTCGGTTCCTACGCACAGAGCGAGCATGTGGATGACGGTACCACATCTCCCCTCTCCTGGCAGATCCTGGATATTCAGGACGGCAAGGCCATGCTCATCACTGCCAGCATCATTGACGGCGTACAGTTCAACCTGAGCGATGAGGATGGAAACGACTGGTCCACCAGCAACCTGCGCTCCTGGTTAAACAGCACCGGCGGCCAGAACCTGCTGGGCGACACCACCGGCTTCTACGATGCCGCATTTACCGATGAGGAAAAGGAAAAGATCGTATTGACCGATGTGTCCATGAATTCCGACTCCTCCTACATTGCTTACAACCGCCTTGTGGAAGCGGACCTGGGTTCTGAGGATTTCTGGGATTACTACACCACAACCGGTACTGACACACAGGATTACGTATACGCCCTCAGCGGCGAGGAAGTATTCCAGTACTTTGGTCTGAGCACCGTGGCCACTCTGGAAGAGCTGGGCTACAATCCCGAGTACTATACCAACGGTTACACCGATGCCACCGGCTATGCAGTCTATGTTGGCGTTGCCACCAACGGCGGCGGCAATGGAACCACCTACATCGGATATGCCGACTCCTGGACCCGCTCCCCGGGTGCTGTGGATGAGACCGGAGAGACGTCCTGCGGCGTATTCCTGGGCTCTGTAGGATCCCTGAACGTTGGCCGCTCCGTAACCCGCGGATACGGCGCACGCCCGGTGATCAATGTGACGCTGGACTAACCAAAAACAATATGTAAGGAGCTGCGTTAGCAGCTCCTTTTTTTAAACATCATTCTCAATCTCTTTGATCATCCTGGCCGGCACTCCTCCCACAACACAGTTGTCCGGCACATCTTTCGTCACTACGGCTCCGGCTGCAATTACCACATTATTGCCCACTGTCACTCCAGGAAGTATGATGCAGTTTCCGCCGATCCACACATCATTCCCGATGGTTACCGGTTTCGCCTGGCCGATGTGCTGTCTTCTTTTACGGGGCGACAGCGGATGATTCACAGTGGTAATTAAAGTGTTAGGACCTATCATCACATAATCACCGATATATACCGGAGCAATATCTAAGATTGTCACATGGTAATTGGCCAGGAACTGCTCCCCCACATGAATATTCTTTCCATTATCGCACTGGAACACCGGCAGTACTGTGGGGCTGCTTCCCACAGATCCGAACAGTTCCCGAATCACCTTCTCCCTGGCGGCCTCCTCCTTCGGGTTAATACTGTTCAATTTTTCGCATCCGTCTATGGCGTGGAGTTTTCTCGCGTTTACCTGTGGGTCCCAAAAATCATATTCCAATCCTAAATCCAACTTTTCAAGTTCTGTCATATTATTTTCTTCCTCCGTACTGTCTCTTTCTCAACTTTTTTCAGTTTCTGCCTGCTATTGTTCAGAATATACCATATTCCACCTCCTGTTTCAGCGGTATATCTTCATGTGTTTTATGGCCTTTTCTAAGGTTGCGTGTTATACTGAACCTAAGCAAGGTCTTCTTTTCCCCTGACGAATAACTTACTAGAGCTTGCATAAAGGAGGGAGTACGTTGAGAGAAGAAACACTGTGTTCTGCCATAGAGAAGCTCCGTGACCAGTATCTCACCCTTAACTGGATTTATCATGACTTTTCCATGGACGGACAGGCTGAAAAGGTGCTGGGATGGCCCGGTCCACGTGATGATTCTGTTTTAATTGTTGTTCATCAGAGCGACGGACAGCAGGAGCCCTTTCACCGGCATGATTTCTTTTATTTTAATTATACCTATGAGGGGGAATACGATTCTATCAGCTTCAAGTACGATCACAGGATTACCATCCGGGAGGGTGAATTGTACGCCGGACAGCCTTTTGCCGGTCACGCGCTCTGCGTGCACGACAACAGGCTCACTACCATCATCGGCGTCCTGATCCGCAGGGAAACTTTTTTCCAGGCCTTTCTTCCCATGCTCTCCGCCGACTCCCGGCTGTTTCGCTTTTTTCTGGATCCATCCACAAACCAGTTTTCCGAGGAGTTCATCCATTTCCGGATCGAAGAGCGCGACAATATCCGGACTCTTCTGGAGATGATAGTGGTGGAATATGCCAACAAAAGAGAGGACACTCAGGATGTTCTGCGGCCTCTGGTACTCTCTTTTTTGCTTCAGGTTGCACGTCAGTACGCCGCGAAGCATCCCATGCCTGAACCGATACGCCTATCGGCATTATCCAGTATATGAGCGGTCATTTTGACACCGTAACACTAAAAGATATTGCCGCACATTTTTCCTATCATCCGAACTATATCTCCTCTCTGCTGCATCGGGAAACCGGACACTCCTTCTCGGAGATCCTTCTGGAGCTGCGAATGGAGCGGGCGGCTGTCCTGTTGAAAGAAACCGATTTGTCCGTGGAGAAAATTGCATGGATGCTGGGTTACAGCAACAGCAGCAACTTCCACAAGGCGTTCCGAGAATATTATCACCAGTCACCCCGGGATTTTACTTCGTCTCAAAAACCTTCGGTTCTGTAACTTTACATAATCAGAAGGAGCCGCAGGCCTGCTCTCCAAAATACTCTGGGTGTTTTGGCAGCAGTCTCCGGCTCCTTCTTCTTTTTCTTTTATTCTGATCTCAGAAAAGTGTGCGGTTCCTTATGAATAGGACTCCTCATACCGCTCGGTCTCACCCTCCGCCAGAGTTTCCGCCTCAGTCTGCACTTCTGTCTCTGCCTCTGTCTCAGGGAGCAGAATCGGTTCCTGGGCATCTGCCAGATTGGTCTTTAGGATCAGTTCCAGCAAATGGCTGACATTGCGCTTTAATTCCGTCCGCGTCAGAACCCCGGCCTCCACATCTGCCAATGTCTGCTCCGCACAGGATCCGTCATCCGGCATCTTCACATCATTTCCAGCCTTGATTTCCTCTGTCAGAGAATGAGTATTATTCCAATCCGATACGGTCAGGCCGTCAAATCCCCACTCATTTCTCAGGATCTCTGTCAACAGGTCATACCGCTGGCTTGCGTAAGCCCCGTTAATCTTATTGTAGGAGGACATCACTCCCCAGGGATCCGCTTCCTTCACTGCAATCTCAAAGCCTTTCAGATAGATTTCTCTCATTGCCCGCTCGGAAACCCGGCTGTCTGATTCCTTCCGATTTCCCTCTTTATTGTTTGCCGCAAAATGCTTCAGAGTAATGCCAACCCCCTGGGACTGGGCGCCTCTTGTAATGGCCGCCGCAAACTTTCCGGCGATCAGAGGATCTTCTGAATAGTACTCAAAGTTTCTTCCGCAGAGAGGATCTCTGTGAATATTCAGAGCCGGCGCCAGCCATACCATAACGCCGCTTTCCTTCGCCTCCTCGCCTACGGCCTGTCCTACCTGCTCGATCAGCGCCTCGTTCCAGGTGCTTGCCTGCAGCGTCTCGCAGGGGAAGGAAGTGCGATAGATGCCGGTAAGCCGGATACCCGCAGGGCCGTCCGCAGTCTGAACTGCCGGAATACCGTACTCCTCCAGGCTGCCCATGGTGCTGGTATTTCCTCCCGCAATCACATTCTGCCCGTTTCCTCTTCCGTAGGACAAATAGATCAGCTGCTCATCGGAAAGCTGAGACAAAAATTCGTCCATCCGTTCAGGATCTTCTTTCAGATCCTCAAACATGATCTTCTCCTCCGGCAAAGTTTCCTCCGTCTCCTCCACTTCGGGAGCGCTGGCGGTATCAATGCCATCGTAGCTGATTTCCTCATACTCTCCGCTTTCTGTCAGACGTCTGGTCAGCGCATTCTCTGTATCCACAGGCTGAAGCTGCTGGGTCAGCTGCTCAGTCACCGTCAGTTCCTCTACACTGTAGGTAAATATCGTATTCTCCTGGGCCTCATCCACGCTGTTGCCCAGCATAATCTGATAATCACCTGCCTCCAATACATAAGCGGACTTTGCTCCCGTCACACCGGTATCATCGTAGGAGGACATATCGCTGATGGGGAAGGACAGTTCCACCGTCTGACTCTCACCCGGCTCCAACTCCTCTGTCTTCACAAATGCAGCAAGCTCTACTGCCGGCTTAGTCAATTCTGTGCGTGGAGCACTGAAATAAACCTGCGCCACTTCCTTGCCGGCGCTGTCGCCCACGTTGGTCACCTCGGCCTTCACCACAATCTCATCATCTACTACTTCCGCGCTCTCTGCCTCCAGCTCAAACTCTGTATAGCCAAGCCCGTAGCCGAAACAGTATTTCACATCATCCAGCGCATCCGGAATCGTCTCAAAATAGCGGTAGCCCACGAAAATATCCTCTTCATAATTTACCACATCTCCGTCTGCCTCGCCAAAGTTGGAGGAAGCAGGGTAAGCCTCATAGGATGTGGCTAAAGTATCGGTCAATTTTCCGGAAGGATAGGCCTGGCCGGTCAACACCTCCGAGATGGCTGTTCCGCCCTCACTGCCCGGCTGGTATGCCATCATCAGGCTGTCTGTCTGGTCATCCCAGGTCACATCCATCATTCCACTGTTGTTCAGAACAACCACAACGCGATCAAAATTTTCCCGAACTCTGGATAACAGTTCTGCCTCATCAGCACTCAGATAGTAATCTCCCTGCTCCGGAGTGCGGTCCGCCGATTCTCTGGAATAGCGGCGCACCACCACGACAGCCGTATCCGCATTTTCTGCCGCATCCGCCATCACCTCATCGCTGATTTCCAGTTCCTCCACAGACTGATTATCATAGTACTGTTCCTCATACAGTTCCACGAGAGGCTGATAGAGCTTTACATTTCCTTTGCTCTCCTCTATCTGCATTCCCTCCAGAATATTCCGGGTATAGGCAACCGTCACCTCTCCGGAACCTCCGCCTCCCTTTACATAATCCAACTGGCCTATGCCAAACAGCGCCACCGTATTATCCGAGCTCAGCGGCAGTACGTCATTGTCATTCTTCAGAAGGATCATTCCTTCATGGGCTACCTCCCTGGACAGTTTCATGTTATCTGTCTCCTCCAGGTCAGTCACCTCAACGGTATATCGGCCCTCCACAGGAGTCCCGCTTTCTCCCGCCTGCCGCGATGTGGCCACCAGCGTAATCTCATCGGATTCCTCCAGGACTCCGATCTTCAGCCTTCCGTCCTCCAGCACAAATGAATCGGTAGCATTCTCCACTGACCAGTCCACTCTCTGGTCCGCACCGTTTCCCAGCACCTTCGCATCGAAGTCAATCATCATTCCTCTGGCAGTTTCTTTATCATCCGCCATGGCGATCTCAACATCCTCTGCCGCCGCGTTCTCATCAATCTGGTTCAGATAAATATATTCCAGATAGGTGCTGCTACTGTCAATCTGAAAGCGCAGCGTATGCACACCTTCCGGCAGCGTCACGGTATACTTTCCGGTATTTTTCCAGTTCAGCCGATGACCGGTACTGTACTCAAAATCAACCGTCTCCTGCACCTCTCCGTCCACACTGACTTCCACATTCGCAAATGAGGTGGAGGACATACGAAACAGCATGTTGTACTCCCCTGCCTCTTGTATGTTCAGAGTGTATTCCACCCATCCGCCGGCATCCATGCCCACCACATCCAGATCAGGACGATATCCGTTATCCTCGCTGGCCCGCTCAAAACAATCCTCGCTGATAGATGAATAATCCTTTGCCAGAATCAATCCTGTATCCCCGATGACGATAGCCCCATTCTCGTCAAACACGGTCTCCGCATCTGTTGATGGGCCAATCTGTACTTCTTCCGCCAGGACAGGCGCTGCCATAATACCCAGAGTACTGATGCAAATGCCTAAAAAAATGGTCACCAGTTTTTTTCTCATCTTTGTTTCCTTCTCCCTTCTTCCATTTTCTTCATTTCATGTATCTCATCTGCAGATACTATTATTATAGAAAAATCAAAAAAAGGAACTATGGTGAATCCTAAGATGATTGGTGGTAAATTCCAAGAAACTTTCCATGAAAAACGCCGCCCCATACGGGACGGCGTTTTTAAATATACTCAATTAGTTATTCATCATGAAGTCGATCAGTCTGTCGATATCCTCTTTCTCATATGCGATAATCTCCAGCTCCGGAATCTCACCGTTGGAGAAAATGTTTGCCATGGAAACGTACTGGCTCAGCTTTGACTTCAGGTTCAGTCTGTCGCCCTCACCAGTTACCAACTCTACCTTACCTTTGCACTCGTCTATTACCTTGAAGAATTTGTCAATATCTGTGATGTTCTGTACTTTCATCTCTTATTCTCCTTTCAACTCTT
>DBFBJF010000097.1:0-6391 GCA_048203265.1 Candidatus Merdiplasma sp. | reverse complement strand
ATTGAATTTCTGATCCTTGATGCACCCGTATTTCAGGAAGGGACTGATATCATCCCAGTATTTTTCATAAGTTTCCCGGTCAGTCTTGCACATGCCGGAGAGCTTGTCGGCCATCTTCTTCGAGATATAGTCGGAGATTTTCTTTACAAACCCGTCATTCTGCAGCGCGCTTCTGGACACGTTCAGAGGGAAGTCCGGGCAGTCGATAACGCCCTTTAAGAGCATCAGATACTCCGGGATCACTTCCTTAATATTATCGGCGATGAACACCTGGTTGTTATACAGCTTGATGGTTCCCTCAATGGAGTCGTACTCTGTATTGATTCTGGGGAAGTAGAGGATACCTTTCAGGTTGAAGGGATAGTCCATGTTCAGATGAATCCAGAACAGGGGTTCCTTGTAATCCATGAATACCTTTCGGTAAAACTCTTTGTATTCCTCCTCCGTGCAGTCGTTGGGATGCTTGGTCCAGAGCGGATGGGTATCACTGATGGAGACAGGGCGCTTGTTGATCTTCACCCGGTCTCTGGCGGGAGATACCTCCACGGTCTCCTTGTTGCCGTTCTCATCCTCCTTCTCCTCTGTCTTGGCATCCTCATGGATTCGCTCCACCACCACATCATCGTCTCTCAACTCTGACTCATCGATGGTCTCGTATTCCTGGGGAGCATTTGCCTTGGAGAGGAAAATCTCCACCGGCATGAAGGAACAGTATTTCTCCAAAACTTCTCTCATCCGGTATTCGTTGGCAAATTCCAGGCTGTCCTCATTCAGATGCAGGGTGATTTCTGTTCCCACCGTGGATTTCGTCCCATCACCGATGGTATACTCAGAGCTGCCGTCACACTCCCAATGTACGGGAGAAGCGCCCTCCTGGTAGGAGAGGGTATCGATTTCCACATTGTCGGAAACCATGAATACGGAGTAGAATCCCAGGCCGAAATGGCCGATGATTTCATCCTTGTTGGTCTTATCCTTATATTTCTCCAGGAAAGCGGTAGCGCCGGAGAAAGCAATCTGGGTAATATATTCCTCCACCTCATCGGCAGTCATGCCAAGGCCCGTATCGATAAATTTCAGGGTCTTTTCCTCCGGATTTACGATGACCTGGATGCTGTCTTTGTGGTCATCGGGGTACGTGTATTCGCCCATGACCTCCAGCTTATGCAGCTTGGTGATGGCGTCACAGCCATTTGACACTACTTCACGAACGAAAATATCGTGATCAGAATACAGCCATTTCTTAATAATCGGAAAAATATTTTCGCTGTTAATCGAAAGATTACCTGTTTTCGTCATAAACAACACTCCTTGTCTTACTTCATTTCACAATGATAAGTTAAAAAGCCAGACCTTTGTGCCTGACATGATACACTGTAGTTATTGTAATACCGGGTATGGGAAAAGTCAAGAAAAAATTAGCACTCAACAAAAATGAGTGCTAACAATCGATGAGCTATTGTTCCAGGAAAGGAATTTGACACTGGCGCAGATATTTCCGAACCATATCGTCCCAGGCCTGATCCAGGGACCTGTCCAAGGTGAAAATGCGAAGGGAGCTTCCCGTGGTACAGGAAATTTTTCCTTCTATATAATGTATGTTGAGAAACAGTCCGGCTACGTCCCGGATATTGAGCGAGACGCCGGCTTGGGCCAGCAGTTTTTCCACATTGTAGTCGGCCAGACGAAAGATCAGTTTCAGGCTGAGCGGAACATGTTTTCCACGGATCAGCTCAAAAATGTGGGGACGCAGCAGCTTCCAGGTGAGGGCAGTGGGACAGCTTTCTTCCTGCTGCAGGTCTTCGCTGTAATAATCTTTGTGAAAAGATCCATCGATCTGAAAGGTGGTAAAGGTGGTGAGGGCTGCCTCCGACACCACAAAGGCATCGAACAGATCGCTGCCCAGCAGCTTTCCCATGAAATCTTTTACATCGGGTATCTGTAAGGACTGCAAGGGATGTACCTCCTCCTACTTAATCTGATAATATGATGGACGCGCTGCCATCTGCAATGTCACTATTCACAGTAGATGCTCACGTGCAAGCACGACATATCTGCTGCCAATTCTGAAACGGCTGTGAATAGTGATAATGAAATGATTATATTATGATTTTTCCCTCTTTTCAAGAAGAAACAGATGTGCTATCATTATGTAGTATTGATTACTATGTTATAGATTTTTGACATATATGGCATCAGGAGGTTTTATATGAGTTATATCGTTGTGGTAGACAGCTGCGGTGAGCTGACAGAAGAGATGAAGCGGGATGGGCATTTTGTCTCTGCCCCACTGACGATGCAGTTGGACGGACAGGAATTTGTGGACGATGAAACCTTTGACCAGGCCGATTTCTTAAAGAAGGTGGCGGCCAGTCCAAACTGCCCGAAATCCGCATGTCCCTCCCCGGAGTTTTATCAGAAGGCGTATGATACCGGAGCGGATCATGTGTATGCGGTGACTCTCTCGGCTGAGCTGAGCGGTTCCTATAACAGTGCCCAGCTTGGGATGCGGCTGTTTTTGGAGGAGCATCCCGATAGGAAAGCCTACGTGTTCAATTCCAGATCAGCTTCCATCGGCGAGACACTGATTGCTCTGAAAATACAGGAGTGCGAGGAAGCGGGGATGTCCTTTGAGGAAGTCGTGGATCAGGTGGAGGAGTATATTGCCGGGCAGGTGACCTGGTTTGTACTGGAAACTCTGGATACTTTGAGAAAAAATGGCCGCCTCAGTAATCTGAAGGCCATGGTGGCCACTGCCTTAAAGATTAAGCCGGTGATGATTTCCACGCCGGAGGGAAATATCGCGCAGCTTGACCAGGCCAGAGGAATCAACAAAGCGTTGATGAAGATGGTGAATCATATCGCTCAGACCGTGGAACACTCGGAGAAAAAGATATTGGCGATTTCTCACTGCAACTGCCGGGATCGGGCCCTGATGGTGAGGGACGCGCTTCTGGAGAAGCTGAGAGTGAAGGATGTGTTTGTGGTGGACACTGCCGGGATCAGCACCATGTATGCCAACGATGGCGGCATCATCGTGGTGATTTGAAAAAAAGATTGAAAAATCGTGGTTTTCGTGTATACTTATAGATAGAAAAAACGGGATGCGGCGGCGAAGTTTGCCGCCGTCCCTGATGTAAGGAGCGATAAGATGAGCCAGGCAAAGGTTGACCGTTACAAGGAGGAGAAAAAGAACCGCAGCAAGATTATGAAAAAGCAGAAGATGGAATGGCTTCTGACAAAGGTTGTGCTGACGGTATGCGCGGTGGTGATTGTGGGATGGATCGGTGTGTCCCTGTATCAGAATATTACGAACCCTTCCACTACCACAGTGGAGACGGAGAGCTACACGGTGGATGCGTCTCCCATCGATGATTATCTGAATAGCCTGCCCCAGGATTAAGATGAGACTGAAATAGGCAAAATGAGAGGGAACTGTCGCGGGAATGTCCGGCAGTTCCTTTTTTGATTCACAGGAAACTGCGTTCCTGTGGACCCAAAACGCTCCGGGAGGATTGCGCTGCGGCGGAGAGGAAGATATGGATTGCGCCACCTGCCGCATGCGGTGAAGTCTGCAAAGCAGGCTCCTTTATATGGACGGATATTCGCTTTTCACATTGCTGGCTCCGCTGATATAATCCATAGAAACATTATAGTAGCGGGCCAGTATCATCAGATTGTCAATGGGAATCCTGGTTTTCCCGCTCTCATAGTCCGAGTAGGTTCGCTGCCCAACGTTGAGCAGGCTGGCCACCATCTGCTGGGTCAGACCATGATCTTCTCTGATTTCCCGGATACGTTCGTTGTACTTCATATCGTCTACCTCATCCCATAGTATAAGGAAAAACGAAATAAAAATTGACAAATAGAGTTATAAACTCTAAAATAGGGAGAAAGAAATTCCTGAAGGGAGGAACAGGATGGGATGGAGATTTTGGAGTTGTTGACAGTGGAGTGGACGCGGCTGGTAATGCTGACCGTGGGGATTTTCTGGGCAGGTATGGCCAGCCCCAGGATCGTGCTTCATCCCCGCAGGCAGCTGGCGCTTTTCTCTCTCTGGGGCATGGCGGCCGCCTCTGCGCTGTGGGGGTAACCGCAAGTGCCCCAGGACAGCTGCAAAACGAAAATGGAACCGGAAACCGGCAGCTCTGCCACTTTTTCTCCGGTCATTTATATGATATACTTATAAGATGCCAAGAGGGCAAAAGGTAAGTATACGAGAGAGGGACGATGCCGATGTGTATTAAGGCAATCATTGTGGATGACAGCTGGCTGGAGCAGGAAATGATCAAGGGAGGCGTCAACTGGGAGAAACTGAATATCACCATCTGCGGGACCGCTCTGAATGGAAGGCAGGGAATCGAACGGTTCCAGAATTTGAAACCGGATCTGGTGATTGCGGATATTCAGATGCCGGGCATGGACGGGATAGAGATGGTGCGCAAGATCAGAGAGATGGATGATATGGTTACGGTGGTGTTTCTGTCCAATTACAGAAATTTTGAGTACGCAAAGTCGGGATATTCCCTGGGTGTAAAGGAATACATCCTGAAACAGGACATTGATTCTCCGGAGACAGAGAAATTTTTTGCGAATCTGGTGAAGGAGATTGAGGGCAAAAAGAAAGACCAGACGGATGAGGAACTGGAGCAGTACTCCCAGCCTGTCCGGATGGCGCTTCAGTATCTGGAACGGCACTACTACGAAAAGCACTTGGGCGTCAACGAGATTGCGGAGAGCGTCTGCCTGAGTCCTTCCCGCTTCCGCACTGTTTTTAAGCAGGAGGTGGGGGTTTCGCCCAATCAATATCTGGGTATGGTGCGGCTGAAAAAGGCGGAGGATCTCCTGAAAAATACGTGCATGAAGACAGATGATATTGCCGATGCCACAGGGTACGTGAATGGAAGCTATTTTGGAAAAATTTTTCGTCAGAAATACGGTATCACGCCCAGGGAGTTCCGGGATCGGGGGATGAAATGAGGGACCGAGGCGTAACGCGTGACGGAAAGGGCGAGATTGAAAGAAACTGGCTGTGGCTGATTTTGGGCTTGTGGATTTTGGCGCTGATCCTGTTGTTTTTGGTGATCTATAAAAATCAGAAAGAGACCGAGATCGAAAACTGCCAGTCGGTAAACCGACAGGTGGTCAGGCAGATCAACAATGTGATGGAACAGATTGACAATCTGAACAAATACATAAAAAGCGATGAGCAGCTGGAAATACTGCTGGTTCAGCGGACTCTGGATCCCAGTGAGATCTGGAATACGCAGATCGCGGATCATCTCAACAGCAGGAAAAACGCCGCCATGAACGTGGATGCGGTGCTGCTGCTGATGGATAACGGGCAGGAGTTTGTGAATGTGGGAGCCACCGTCTCCCCGGATGCAATCCGCAACAGCCAATGGTATCAGACTTATCAGGAGCTGGATGTAACCAGATATTATTCCCAGCTGGTGGATCAGTATGGCAGCCAGGAGGCCAGGCTGCGGAACTATATTATGGTGGCCTATCCCTATGAGCTCCGGTCGGTCTCCGGTGATATGATATTTCTGTGTAATTTCTCAGCCTTCCGGGACGCATTGGATGAGTACAATGACAAAAATCTGTCGGTGTGTCTTTGCGGCCGGGACAACCAGGTGCTGTACACAAACCAGGAAGATGTAGATTGGGCCTCCCAGCCGGCCTTCCAGGGAACGTTGGATTCGCTGGGCAGTTCTTATCACGCGGTACTGGATACGGCATCCGGGACCTATATCTCAGACTGTACGCCTCTGGGCGGATGGAAAGTTATTACGGTGCTGCCGGACCGGTACATTTTCAGAAGCATGGTTTTTACCTATGTGGTAGCGGCCCTGCTGTTTTGCGTCATTTATTTTTGCGTGCTGGCCCTGGTTTTTTCCCATCAGAAAATCGGAAAGGCAGAGTACGCGTTTTTATCCGCCCAGATCAACCCTCATTTTATCTATAAGGCGCTGAACACGATTATGTTTCTGTGCAAAAGAAAGCAGAATGACCAGGCAGTTTTGGCTACCAAGGCGCTGGAGGATATTCTCAAAGATAAACTGCGGGTGGATGATGTGATTATCTATGACACCCTGGAGCGGGAGCTGGAAGTGATCCGGCAGTATCTGTTTATCCAGAAAATTTATTACAATTTTTCCATCACCCTCGAGGAGGACGTGGATGGGGAGCTTTTGGACTGTATGATACCGAAAAATATGCTTCATCCTCTGGTGGAGAACGCTCTCTATCACGGCATTTTATTGAACGTAAATGAGGATGGCAGCAGAAAGGACGGCGTGATTCGCATCGGTGCCAGACGAGAAGAAAAAGCTCTTGTCCTGTGCGTATCGGACAATGGGGTGGGGATGTCCCGGGAACAGGTGGAGCA
>DBFBJF010000096.1:0-4718 GCA_048203265.1 Candidatus Merdiplasma sp. | reverse complement strand
CCATGGAAAAGCAGGAGCGGGAGGAGACGAAGATTCTTTATCTGCTCCAAGATATGAGGGAATTTGAACTGTATGGTACCGTGAGGGCTGTGGTCAGCGTCTGTGACTCCATGAATTACATAACTGATGAAAAAGATTTGCTGCAGGTGTTCCGATTGGTGAGTAATTATCTGGATCCCGGCGGCATTTTTATTTTTGATTTGAATACGGTGCACAAATACCGGGATGTGCTGGGGGAGACCACTATTGCCGAGAACCGGGAGGAGTGCAGCTTTATCTGGGAGAATGACTATGATGAGGAGGACGGAATCAATGAGTACGACCTGACTTTCTTTATCAGGGACCGGGAGAGCGGACTGTACGAAAAATATGAGGAAACCCATTATCAGCGGGCCTACTCCCTGGAATGCGTCGAGAAGCTGATTGAGACGGCAGGACTGAAGCTGGAGGCTGTGTACGACGCGTTTACCCTGAACGAGCCGGGACCGGAGAGCGAGCGGGTGTATTTTGTTGCCAGAGAGGTCCGGCATACAGGAAAATGGTATGCCGATGAAGGGGAGAAAACGGCAGGGGAGGTGCGCCCATGAGGTCCGGCAGAAGGCTGCGGGCATGGATGAAGGGAGCGGGAGCCGTTCTGCTGTTGGGAAGCGCTCTTCTGGCGGGCTGCGGCCGGGATGACGGCACCCTGCAGGATACCGGGCAGGGAGAGGAACAGGCGGAAAGCCAGGTGATCACGGTGGGCTTCTCTCAACTAGGGTCGGAATCGGACTGGAGGATTGCCAACAGCGAATCCTTTCTCAATACCTTCACCAGGGAGAACGGGTATGAGCTGCTGCTGGAAAATGCCCAGCAGAAGCAGGAGAATCAGCTGAAAGCCATTCGGAAATTTGTGCTGCAGGATGTGGATTATATTGTGGTTGCCCCTATCGTGGAGAATGGCTGGGACTCGGCCCTGCAGGAGGCGAAAAACGCGGGGATCCCGGTGATTCTGGCGGACCGGACGGTGGACGCGGATGAGAGCCTCTACACCTGCTATGTGGGAGGAAATTTTGAGGCGGAAGGCGAGGCGGCCGGACGCTGGCTGGAAGACTATCTGGAGGAGCAGGGCAGGGAGGATGAGACCATCCGCATCGTGACCCTCCAGGGAACGCCGGGCGCCTCCGCGGCAATCGGAAGGACGGAAGGCTTTGCCAATATTCTGGAACAGCACCCCAACTGGGAGATGCTGGATATGCGCAACGGAGAGTTTACGCAGGCCAAGGGGGAGGAGGAGATGGAGTATCTTCTGAAAACCTACCAGGATATTGATGTGGTGGTCAGCCAGAACGACAATATGACGTTCGGCGCGGTGGACGCCATTCACGCGGCGGGACAGACCTGCGGGCCTCAGGGGGACATCATTATGATTTCCTTTGACGCGGTGCGGGCCGCCTTTGACTATATGATCGAGGGTACGATCCATGTGGACTTTGAGTGCAATCCCCTGCATGGTCCCAGGGTAGCACAGATCATCCAGGAGCTGGAGGCGGGAAATACGGTGAACAAGATCCAGTATGTGGACGAGACGTATTTTGATTACACTATGGATCTGGAAAAACTGAAAGAGGGAAGAACGTATTAATGATAAAAGTGTTTTTGGTGGAAGATGAAATTGTCATGCGGGAGGGCATCAAGAATACCATCTCCTGGGAGCGGGAGGGCCTCCAGTTCGTGGGCGAAGCCAGCGACGGAGAGCTGGCCTATCCGCAGATCCAGAGAACCAGGCCGGACATTTTGATTACGGACATCAAGATGCCCTTTATGGACGGGCTGGAGCTGAGCCGGCTGGTGAAAAAGGAGCTTCCCGATATTAAGATTATCATTCTCAGTGGATATGATGAGTTTAAGTACGCACAGGAGGGCATCAATATCGGTATCGCCGACTACTTGCTGAAACCGGTGACAGGGGCAAAGCTGCTGGAAACGATCAAGAAGGTGGCAGAGCAGGTGCGAAAGGAGCGGGAGCAGAAATCTTTCCTGGAAACCTTCGGCAAGGAGCAGGAAGAACGGCTTCAGATGGAAAAGCAAAAGTATTTCCGTAAACTGATTTCGGGCCAGATGTCGGTTTCCGCCATGCTCAGCGAGGGGGCGGCTCTGGGGCTTGACATGGCGGCGGAGGCCTACAATATTCTGCTGTTCCAGGTGTTCGCCGGTGAGGAGCAGGAGGGGTATAGTGAGACGGCGAATCAGATCATGGAAGAGATCCGGGAGATGACCCATCGGCAGACTCAGACCGTCCTGATTGAGATGAGTACTCAGGGTTTGGCCTTCCTGATTCGCGGGACCTCAGAGCACAGTGTGGATGAAGTGCTGAAGGATCTGACCGGGGAGCTATTGAACATCCTGTCCCATTATCCGGAAGTGAGCTACTTTGGGGGTGTGGGGTGTACGGTATCCCGGCTTGGAGAGCTGAACCGGTGCGATGAAGAGGCAAACCGTGCCTTTGCCTACCGCTATATCCGGGAGAAAAACCAGATTGTCTACAGTGAGCGGGAGGAAGAGACTGCCGGGGAGGAGCTGAAGCTGAGCACGCTGAATATCAATCCGATTAACCGGAAAATTGTGGAAAATTTTCTGCGCACCGGTCTGAAGGGAGAGACCAGGCACTTCCTGGAAGAATATATGGAAAGCCTTGGAAGCGAGAATATGTCATCCATGATGTTCCGCCAGTATATTACCATGGATCTGTATATCACAGCGGTATCGGTGCTGGAGCAGATGGGCTATGAGGCAAAAGAACTGGTGGAGCGCTGCGGTGATTTCCGGATGATGGGCGGAGCGTTTGAGAATGCCGGACAGGCCCTGGATTACCTGCAGAAGGTATTTGAGACGGTGATCGAACTGCGGGAGAAAGCGGCCAGCAAGCGGTACAGCTCTCTGCTGGAGAAGGCGGTGTCTTACATACAGGAAAACTATTGCAATTCCGATATTTCCCTGAACAGTGTGGCGGCCAGCGTGAATTTGAGTCCCAACCATTTCAGCACGGTATTCAGCCAGGAGATGGGACAGACCTTCGTGGAATACCTGACAGCCCAGCGCATGGGGAAGGCCAGAGAACTGCTGCGGGGAACGAACAGGAAAACCGCCGAGATCGCCTACGCGGTGGGATACAAGGATCCCCATTATTTCAGCTATCTGTTTAAGAAAACGCAGAATTGTACCCCCAGGGAGTTTCGGGGAAAGGTGTAGGATAAAATGAAAGAACTGAAAGGATTTTCTGTCAGTAAGCGTCTGAATATACTGGTGGTGGTCAGCTTTGTACCCTTTACAGTGATGATCGTGTTTCTGCTGTGGATGGTCTACAGTTTCTCTGAGCGCTACGATGTCAGCGTGGAAAATATTACCAGGGCGAATGAGTACACGGTGGATTTCCGGGAGGACATCGACTATATCATGTACATTATCGTGGCTAATTCTGAGCGGGCGGATGAGCTGGTGGACCGGGAGGAACCCTACCGGCTGATTGAGGAGGCCAGAGATACGTTCCGGCAGCTGAATGCCACGGCCAGAGATGAGGATACCCGCAGCAGGCTCAAGCGGATTATCACCAGCCTGAATTCTCTGGAAAAGCAGGTGGAGGAGGTAGAGCAGAGCGCCCTGGTCAGCGGGAGTTATGAGAGCAACATCGAACGGCTGGATCTGGACATCCGTGTCATGACAGAGCTGATTCAAGAGCAGATTCAGGAGTATATTTACTATGAGGCCGCCAATCTGGCAGTAATCCGGGAGGGGATCCGGGCTGATGTGGGGAATGTGATTCTGATCAGCGCCCTGGTGCTGGCCGCTCTTTTGGCCGTCTATCTGTTTGTCAGCGGAAAGATCAGAGCCAGCATCACGAAGCCGGTGCAGAAGCTGTGCGAGGCCACCAGACTGGCCGGTAAAGGAGATTTTGCGGTCAGGGCCCCGGAGTACGGCGACGGGGGCAGGGCTCCTGCGTCAAACGGAGGGCAGGATGAGCTGGCCGTGCTGAATGAGAGCTTTAACCAGATGATGGAGCGAATCGGAAACCTGGTGGAGGATATCCGGGTGGAACAGCTGAAGCTGCGGGCGGCAGAGCTTCAGCTGCTTCAGGCTCAGATTAATCCCCATTTTCTGTACAATACGCTGGATGCCATTATCTGGCTGGCGGAATCGGGGCAGAAGGACCAGGTGATCACCATGGTATCCGCCCTTTCGGATTTTTTCCGCACCACTCTGAGCAAAGGCAGGGACTTTATTACGGTGCGGGAGGAGGAGACCCACATTGAGAGTTATCTGAAGATTCAGCAGTTCCGTTACCGGGATATTCTGGAATATTCCATCGATATACCGGAGGAGCTGTATGGCTGTCAGGTGCTGAAGCTGACGCTGCAGCCGGTGGTGGAGAATGCCTTGTACCACGGGATTAAAAACAAGAGGGGGATGGGGCATATTGTTGTCCGGGGAAGCTGTCTCGGGAATCTTCTGATGCTGACGGTGGAGGACGATGGAATTGGAATGACTGCAGAGCGGCTGGAGGCGGTGCGCAGGGGGCTTTCCAAAGAGACGGACAGTGAGAGTGAAGATGGATTTGGCCTGTATAATATCCAGCAGCGTATTAAACTGTACTACGGGCAGGAGTATGGAATGGAAATACAGAGTGTATATGGAAAAGGTACAAAGGTGGTGATTACCATACCGGCGAAGCGACCGTAAAAAAA
>DBFBJF010000095.1:0-7318 GCA_048203265.1 Candidatus Merdiplasma sp. | reverse complement strand
GAAGCGCTCCAGGGAGATTACGAAAGAGTACTGCCAGAGCCGCAATATGGTGGTCCGCCTGACCCAGAGCCTGCTGCGCCTGATGGCGCCTCTGCTGTAACTCCTGGGGAATAAGCTTGATGAAACCATTACTTTCTTAGTCATAAATCGCCGGATTGTTTACTATATTAGAGTAAACAGAATGTCCGGCGGTTTTTATATGGGCAGATTGACAGAAAAATGGAAAAAAAGAAGCAGAGCACTAGGCGGCCTGCTGGCGCTTCTTGTCACCCTGGCGGGTGCGGGACAGCGGATGATGGCGGAGGAAGCGGCACTGGAACTGTCCACTCCCCACGCGATACTGGTGGAGGCTTCCACGGGGGAAATCCTTTTTGAGAAAGACGCAGATACGCCGGTGCATCCGGCCAGCGTCACCAAAGTGATGACCATGCTCCTGATTATGGAAGCGCTGGATCAAGGGAGCATCAGCCTGGAGGATGAGGTGGTCACCAGCGCCCATGCCAAGTCCATGGGCGGTTCCCAGGTGTTTCTGGAGGAGGGGGAGAAACAGACGGTGGAGACCATGCTCAAGTGCATTGTGATTGCCTCGGGAAACGACGCGGCGGTGGCTATGGCGGAGCACATATCCGGCAGCGAGGAGGCCTTTGTTTCCCGGATGAATGAGCGTGCCGGAGAACTGGGCATGAAGAACACTCACTTTGTGGACTGCTGCGGATTGACGGATTCGGCAGAGCATTACACCACAGCCAGGGATGTGGCGGTTATGTCCCGGGAGCTGCTGGTCAACCATCCTCAAATCACCCGGTATTCCAGCGTATGGATGGAGGATATTACCCATGAGACCCGTCAGGGCAGCACACCGTTTACCCTGACAAACACCAATAAACTGCTGCGCAGTTTTGAGGGTTGTGACGGGCTGAAGACCGGGAGCACCAGCGTGGCGAAATACTGTCTGTCCGCCACGGCGGTGAGAAACGGCATCCGGCTCATCGGCGTGGTGATGACTTCGCCGGATGCCAAGACCCGGTTCGGGGAGATGTCTCAGATATTAAACTATGGGTTTGGGGTGTGCAGCCTCTACCGGGATGTCCATGAAGCAGAGCTTGCGCCGGTTTCTGTGGCAGGAGGAAAGCAAGAGGCGGTGAGCGCTGCCTACGAGGGGGAGTTTGCTTATCTGAGCACCACCTCGGAGGATTTCTCTCAGATCACTTCTCAGATACAGTGGGTGGAGAACCTGAGGGCACCTATAGCCAAGGGTGATGTGCTGGGAGAGCAGGTCTATTATCTGGGGGAGAAGGAAATCGGGCGATGCCGGATTTTGGCCCAGGAGGATGTGGAAAAAGCGGATTTTTGGCACTGCCTTGGCAAAATGTGGGAGCTTTACCGCGTTTAATTGTCGAAAAATGAGGACGGGAAAGGCGAAACCCGTCCTTTTTTTTGCGGATATAATATGATATAATGGCGTCATACGTTTTGGCAAAGGTACATTTTGCCGGTTTGAGGAGTTATATGAGCGAGATAAAGGTTTCACATTATAAAATCAGGGGGACGCAGTCCCGCCCGGTCCAGCCCTTTTCCATGGTTTTGCTGGCAGATCTGCATAACGCTTCCTTCGGCCCCCACAATGAAGAACTGCTTCAGGAGATCCGCAGCGCGGATCCCAAGGCGGTATTGATTGCGGGGGACATGGTGGTGGCAAAGGGGAAACGCTTTGCGGCGGATGCGGCCATTGAGCTTCTGGGGGAATTGACCAGGCGATACCCAGTTTTCTACGCCAACGGCAATCATGAGGATCGCCTGGAACAGAAGCGGGAAGTGTTCGGAGAGGCTTATGAGTCCTATGTGGAGGAGATCCAGAGCCTGGGCGTCCATCTTCTGCTGAATTCCAGACAGTTTCTGGAAGTGAACCGGATGAAGATGGCCATCTACGGGTTTCGCCCGGACTGGAAGTACTACAGGCACGGGCAGTCTGAGAAGATGAGCGCCGGGGAACTGACGGAGGCATTGGGAGAACCGGAGCCCGGACTGTTTCATATTCTGCTGGCCCACCATCCAAACTATTTTGAGGCGTACGCCCGTTGGGGAGCGGATCTGACCCTGTCCGGACATCTTCACGGGGGAATGATCCGCCTTCCCGTGCTGGGGGGAGTAGTGAGCCCGGGCTGGACGCTGTTTCCCAAATATGATCACGGCATGTTTGCGCTGGAAGAGAAAAAGATGATTGTCAGCGCCGGGCTGGCTTCCCATACCATCAAGCTGAGGCTGAACAACCCGCCGGAGCTTGTGGTGATTGATTTTCTGTAAGGAGCGGGTGAATGGAATTATCGGTAAAGCTGCAGGCCTTTGAGGGCCCGCTGGATCTGCTGCTGCATCTCATTGACAAAAATAAGGTGAATATTTACGATATTCCGATTGCGGAAATTACCAGCCAGTATCTGGACTACATTGCCAAGATGCAAGAGCAGAACCTGGATGTGATGAGCGAGTTTCTGGTCATGGCGGCCACGCTCCTGGACATCAAGTCCAAGATGCTGCTTCCAGCGGAAGTGGACGAGGAGGGGGAGGAGGTGGACCCCCGGGCAGAACTGGTGGAAAAGCTGCTGGAATATAAAATGTACAAGTATATGTCCTACGAGCTGCGGGATCGGGAGCAGGACGCCTCTTACAATATGTACCGGGAGGAGTCCATTCCGGAGGAAGTAAAAGCCTACCGGGAACCGGTGGATCTGGACAAGCTCCTGGACGGGGTAACCCTTTCCGGGCTAAGATCCGTGTTCCGGGATCTGATGAAGCGGCGGGAGGACCGGATCGATCCCATCCGAAGCAGTTTCGGACAGATTGAACAGGACGAGGTGGATCTGAATGAGACCATGGACTTTGTGGAGCAGTATATTCTGGATCGGAAGGCCTGTACGTTCCGCAGCCTGCTGACGCTGCGCAGAGGAAAAATGTACATGGTGGTCACGTTTCTGACCATTCTGGAACTGATGAAAATGGGAAAAATCCAGGTCCGTCAGGATGGCATCTTTGAGGAGATTTATATTACGGCTTTAGATCCGTCTCAGTGGAATGAGACAAAGAGCGTCTCCCAGGCAGCTGCCCAGGAAGAACTGGAGGCGGCAGCGGCTCTGGAGCCGGAAACCAGTGAGGAACAGAGGGAAGATACATGGAGTTAAAGAAAACGGAGGCGGCCATTGAGGCAATCTTATTTACCATGGGCGGAGCAGTGGAGGTGGAGAAAATTGCCGGAGCCATCGAGCAGGATACAGCGACTACGGAAAAAATCCTCCACCATATGATGGACCGCTACCGGGAGGAGGAGAGGGGCATCCAGATTATTGAGCTGGACCACAGCTATCAGCTCTGCACAAAACGGGAGTATTATGAGACGTTGATCCGGATTGCCAAGCAGCCCCAGAAAATCGCGCTCACGGATGTGCTGATGGAGACGCTCTCCATCATTGCCTATAAGCAGCCGGTGACCAGGCTGGAGATTGAGAAAATTCGGGGCGTGAAGAGCGACCACGCGGTCAACAAGCTGGTGGAGTACGGGCTGGTGAAGGAACTGGGCCGGCTGGACGCGCCGGGCAGGCCGCTGTTGTTTGGAACCACAGAGGAGTTCCTGCGGCATTTCGGTGTGCAGTCCCTGGATGAGCTTCCCGTCATCAATCCCATGAAGGTGGAAGACTTTAAGAGCGAGGCGGAAGAAGAGGTGGAGCTGAAACTGAAGGTGTAGGAAGGGCGTCATAGACGGAGACGCGCCCACATATACTGTTACAGAGATTTCCCGTTCGGTGGGGAAACAGTGATGGAAAAGAGAAAAGAAAAACGCAGACGCGCAGGAGGAATGGCTGTTCTGCTCCTTTGCTGGCTTTTGATTTTTGGAGAAAGGGCAGAGGGGACAGACGCTCCGGCGCAGTTATACGCCCACAGTGCCGTTTTGATGGACGGCGACAGCGGGCGTATTTTGTATGGAAAAAATGAGGAGGAGGTTCTTCCCATGGCCAGCACCACCAAGATCATGACCTGCATTCTGGCACTGGAACTGGCGGATCCGGGAGAGATCTGCCAGGTGAGCGCTAACGCCCAGGCCCAGCCCGAGGTGCATCTGGGCATGAGAGAGGGGGAGACCTATTATCTGGGAGACCTGCTGTATTCCATGATGCTGGGATCCCACAACGATTCCGCTGTCTGCGTGGCGGAACACGTGGGGGGAAGCGTGGAAGAATTTGCCCGCCTGATGAATGAAAAGGCCCTCAGCATCGGCTGCGAAAATACCCATTATGTCACGCCTAACGGACTGGACGGGGAGGATGCGCAGGGGGCCCACAGCACAACGGCGGCAGATCTGGCCAGAGTCATGCGCTACTGCGTCATGGAGTCGGAGAAGCGGGCGGAATTTCTTGCAATCACCCAGACGCAGGAATACAGCTTCCAGGAGCTCTCTGGCGCCCGCAGTGTCTCCTGCATCAACCATAATACCCTGCTGACTATGCGGGAGGGGACCCTCTCCGGGAAGACGGGGTTTACCGCGAAAGCGGGATACTGCTATGTGGGGGCGGTGCGGCAGGACGGGGAGACGCTGATCGGTGCCCTGCTGGCCTGCGGCTGGCCCAATCATAAGGGATATAAGTGGTCTGATATGGGGAAGCTTCTGGACTATGGATTTGAGGAATACCAGCGGCAGCGGATTGATCTGGCAGGGGTCGTGCTGCCCCGGGTGAGCGTGTCGGGAGGCGTAAAAGATACGGCGGGCCTGGAGGTGGATCTTCAGGAAGCGGCTGTTCTCTGGGGGACCTGGGAACAGGATGAGGAGGGGAGGATCGGCCTGCCGCTGCTGACAGGCACAGGGGAGAAGCTGCAGCTGCTTCTCAGGGCAAAGACGAAGGTTTCTGCGCCCCTGTCCGCGGGAGAGCGGGCAGGCGAGATCATCTGTCTGGTAGACGGGGAGTCTCTGGCCAGTTTCCCTGTGCGATACACGGAAACCGTGGAAGAAATTCACTGGGGATATTGTCTGGATCGGGCGGCCAAGGCCTTCTTTGCCGTCCCATAAGAAGGGGAGCGAGGCCGCCGGAACCGACGAAAATCCGCCTTTCGGGGTTTCGACGTTTTCACCAAAAAAGCTTGCCTTTTTTGGTAAAACAAGCTATTATATTTAAGGCAGAAAATTGTAAATTTATTGATAAATGGAGGGCTGAAAGAATGAGTAATACAGCACAAAGCACGGCGGGCAAGAGAATTTCTTCTTTGCTGGACGCCAACAGTTTTGTTGAAATCGGCGGACATATTACTGCCAGGAATACTGATTTCAACATGCAGCAGACAGAAACTCCGTCAGATGGAGTCATCACCGGTTATGGAGTGATTGACGGAAATCTGGTATATGTATACAGTCAGGATGCTTCTGTGTTGGGCGGCACAATCGGAGAAATGCACGCAAAAAAGATCACTGCATTGTATGACATGGCCATGAAGATGGGAGCGCCCATCATCGGTCTGATCGACTGTGCCGGGCTGAGACTTCAGGAGGCCACTGACGCGCTGAACGCTTTCGGTGAGATTTATCTGAAACAGTCCCTGGCTTCCGGGGTGATTCCCCAGATTACGGCAGTGTTCGGCACCTGTGGCGGAGGACTGGCGGTTGTTCCGGGTCTGTCTGACTTTACATTCATGGAGAAAGACCATGCGCAGCTGTTTGTGAATTCTCCCAATGCCCTGGATGGAAACCGCAAAGAGGTATGTGATACTGCCGCGGCAAAATTCCAGAGCGAGGACGCCGGGCTGGTAGACTTTACCGGTACGGAGGAGGAGATCATGGCGGGGATCCGTCAGCTTGTGACGATCCTTCCGTCCAACAATGAGGACGATGATTCTTATGAGGAGTGCACAGACGACCTGAACCGGGTATGCGCGGATCTGGCAAACGCAGCAGGCGATACCTCCATTCTCCTGTCACAGATTTCAGACAATGGATTGTTTGTGGAAGTGAAGGCTGCCTACGCCAAGGAGATGGTAACCGGATTTATCAAACTGAACGGAATGACGGTGGGCGCTGTGGCAAACCGTACGGAGGTTTATGACGCGGAGGGCAATAAAACCGCGGAGTACGACAGCGTGCTGACGGTGAACGGTGCCCTGAAGGCGGCGGAGTTTGTTCAGTTCTGTGACGCCTTTAATATTCCGGTGCTGACTCTGACTAATGTGACAGGCTTTAAGGCGGACAAGCACACGGAGAGAAAGATTGCCAAGGCTGTGGCAAAATTAACATATGCCTTCGCCAATGCCACTGTTCCCAAGGTGAATGTGGTGATCGGAAAGGCCTTCGGAAGCGCTTACTCTGTGATGAATAGCAAGGCCCTGGGCGCCGATGTTACTTATGCCTGGAGCCAGGCCCAGATTGGAATGATGGACGCAAAGCTGGCAGCGAAGATTATGTATGCGGACGCTGACAATACCGTGATCAACGAGAAGGCGGCGGAGTACGCCACTCTGCAGGAGAGCGCTCTGGCAGCTGCCAGGAGAGGCTATGTAGATACGATGATTGAAGCCGAGGATACAAGAAAATATGTCATCGGCGCATTTGAAATGTTGTTCACAAAACGGGAAGATCGTCCGGCGAAAAAGCATGGTACGGTTTAAGAGAGGTGAATAATATGAAGAACAGATTAAAAGCATTATTTCTGGCGGCCGGCCTGACAGTGGGCATGTTCGGAACACTTGCTTACGGTGAGGAGACCACGGAGTCTGTCACCGAGGCGGTGACGGAGGCCGGCGCCCAGGAAGCTGAGGAGGCGGTGAGCGAGGTAGAGTCCGAGCTGGCCGATGATGCTGCCCAGTCAGAGGAGACCGAAGCTTCCGGCACCTATGCGGATTATTATGAGTCTATGGAAGCCTCCATCGTCCAGACGCTGCAGACCCTGTCCACTATGACGGACGAACAGCTTCAGGAGATCATTGACAACAGTACCAATACGGCGGAGGTCGCCATGGCGGCAAACTGGAATACGGTGAAGGATGAGCTGGGGAATTTTGGCGGAGTGACCAGCCAGGAGGTGACGGAGGACGGCACCACCATTACTGTGACCAGCACGGCCAACTATGACGGCGTGGACGAGGACACAGTGGTAGATGTGGTTTACGAGCTGGATCTGAGCGCTGGTACCGCCACCCTGGACTGGAATATTGATTATCCCCTGAGCACGATGTTAAAGCAGGCCGCCATGAATACGGTGATGGGCCTGGGCGTGGTGTTTGTGGTACTGATTTTCCTGACCTTCCTGATCGGCCAGCTTCACTGGATACCCGATCTGTTTAACAG
>DBFBJF010000094.1:0-6217 GCA_048203265.1 Candidatus Merdiplasma sp. | reverse complement strand
TAAATTTCTCACGCTGTCTCTTCTATCATATCCTGATCGTTCTGTTTGTCAGAAATCTTTGGGGTATCTCCCTCATGCTGCAAAACCGGTTCCCCGGTTCCGTCAATCACATCTTTCGTCACCAAACATCCCCTTATGGTCTCATCCGAGGGAATGGTGAACATCAGATCTCTCATGGATTTTTCTATGATAGCCCGCAGGCCTCTGGCCCCGGTCTTTCTCTCGATGGTCCGGTCCGCGATCTCCTCCACGGCCGCCTCATCAAACTCCAGCTTCACTCCGTCCAGCTCAAACAGTTTCTGATACTGGCGGATAATGGCATTCTTGGGCTCTCTCAGGATCCGGATCAGGGCTGTCCGGTCCAGCTCGTCCAGAGAAACCACCACCGGAACACGTCCGATAAACTCGGGGATCATTCCGTATTTGATGAAATCCTGGGGAAGCACCTGCCGCAGCAGCTCGCCCACATTGGTCTCCCGCTTGCTGGTAATCTCCGCCATAAAGCCCATGGACCGGGTATCCACCCGGCGCTCAATAATCTTGTCCAGCCCCTCGAAGGCCCCGCCGCAAATAAACAAAATGTTGGTGGTGTCGATCTGCAGCAGCTCCTGGTGAGGGTGTTTGCGTCCGCCCTGGGGCGGAACAGAGGCTATGGTACCCTCCAGGATCTTCAGCAGCGCCTGCTGGACGCCCTCGCCGGACACATCCCTGGTGATGGACACGTTCTCTGATTTCCTGGTAATCTTATCGATCTCATCGATGTAGATGATTCCATGCTCGGCCCGCTTAATGTCGTAATCCGCAGCCTGGATGATCTTCAGCAGAATATTTTCCACATCCTCACCCACATATCCGGCCTCGGTCAGAGATGTGGCGTCAGCAATGGCAAAGGGCACATTCAGGATCTTCGCCAGAGTCTGGGCCAGGAAGGTTTTTCCTGAACCTGTGGGACCAAGCATCAGAATATTGCTCTTCTGCACCTCCACATCATCATTCCGCTTTTTTTCTCCGGACAATATCCGCTTGTAATGGTTGTACACCGCCACGGACAGACTTTTTTTGGCATCGTCCTGCCCGATCACGTACTCATCCAGGAAATCTTTGATCTGGGCGGGCTTGAGCAGGTTAATGCTGTTTTCTTCCTCCTCGTCCTCGTAGGTATCCTCCAGCTCTTCCTCAATAATCTCTGAACAAATATCAATACATTCATCGCAGATATAAACTCCGCCAGGTCCCGCGATCAGCTTTCTGACCTGGTCTTCTGTTTTATTGCAAAAGGAGCATCTGATTTTGTCTCCGATTTTTCCCGGCATTCTTTTTTCCACCTCTTCATACTATCAGTTTACTAAAAACCAGTTTTTGCCAAAGAAGGGCTGCCGCAAAATAGTCTATTTTGCAACAGCCCGCCCCTGTGCTTTTATCGTTTGGTCACTACCTCGTCAATCAGACCATAGGCCTTCGCTTCCTCAGCGCTCATCCAGTGATCGCGCTCCGTATCTGCCTCAATCACACTGAGCGGCTGACCGGTATTCTCAGCCAAATACTGATTCAGTTTTTTCCTCGTCTCAAGAATCTTGTCCGCAACAATCTTTATATCAGAGGCCTGTCCCTGTGCTCCGCCGGAAGGCTGATGGATCATCACCTCAGCGTTGGGCAGGGCAAATCGTTTTCCCTTGGTTCCTCCTGCCAACAAAAACGCGCCCATGCTGGCGGCCATGCCGATGCAGGTGGTGGAAACGTCACACTTAATGTAGTGCATAGTATCATAAATGGCCCATCCGGCGGATACCGATCCTCCGGGGCTGTTGATATACAGGTTGATATCCTTATTGGGGTCCTCTGACTCCAAGAACAGCAGCTGCGCAACGATCAGGTTGGCGCTGACATCGTTCACTTCCTCGCCCAGAAAGATAATCCGATCTTTCAGCAGTCTGGAATAAATGTCATAGGAACGCTCTCCTCTGCTGGTCTGCTCGATGACATAAGGTACTAAGCTCATCTTGTCTCCTCCTATTATCCTCTTACTGCGCCCGCAGACAGTCCCACACACACCGCCGCAGCGGCGTCAGCTCTTAAACTTCCTTGGCGGCGTCTCTTACCAGATCCACCGCTGCCTGGATAGCCAGATCATTTTTCATCTGCTCTTTCTCGTAATCGCCCATCAGCTCTTTGAGCTTGTCTGCTTCCATTTTATAGCGCTCGGCCATCTTGGCGATCTCCTCATCCAGGCGCTCATCGCTGATCTCGATATTCTCAGCCTTGGCAATGGCCTCCAGAACCAGGCTGTTCTGAATCCGCTTGAGAGCCTCCGGCTTCATCTGCTCCACCAGCTTGTCGGTATCCATGCCGGTGAACTGCATATACTGCTGCAGGGTAATGCCCTGGGACTCAATTCTTCTGGTGAAATCATCTGTCATACGTCTCACCTGCTCATTGATCATGGCATCCGGAATCTCCATGGTGGCATTTTCCACTGCCTTGGCAACAGCCGCGTTCTCTTTCTCTCTCTTGGCCGCAGCTTCCTTCTTCTCGGTCAGGTTCTTTTTAATATCCTCTTTGTACTCGGCCAGAGTATCAAACTCAGATACGTCCTTGGCAAACTCATCGTCCGCCTCAGGCAGCTCCTTCACCTTGATCTCCTTCACCGTGCACTTGAACACTGCTTCCTTGCCCTTCAGATCCTCCGCATGGTAGTCCTCCGGGAAGGTCACCTTTACTTCTTTCTCTTCGCCGATTTTCGCGCCCACCAGCTGATCCTCAAATCCGGGGATGAAGCTGCCGGAACCAACGGTCAGAGGATAGTCCTCCGCCTTGCCGCCCTGGAAGGGAACCCCGTCCACAGAACCGTCAAAGTCAAGTTTGATCAGGTCGCCCTGCTCTACTCCTCTGTCCTCCACATCAATGGTTCTGGAGTTGTTTTCTCTCTCCTTATCCACCTCTGCCTGAATCTCTTCCTCGGTCACGTTGATCTCCTGCTTCGGAACCTCCACTCCCTTGTACTCGCCCAGGGTCACTTCCGGCTTCAGGGCCACCTCAGCGGTGAAGATAAAGGGTTTTCCAGCCTCGATCTGCGTCACATCGATGGTGGGACGGGAAACGATGGTCTCCTCGCAATCCTTCAGAGCCTCATCGTAGGCCTTGGGGATCAGAATATTCGCCGCGTCCTCATAGAAAACGCCTGCGCCGTACATCTTCTCAATCATCTTTCTGGGAGCTTTTCCCTTCCGGAAACCGGGAAGCGTAATCTTTCCTTTTGCCTTCTGATATGCCTGCTCAATCGCTTTCTCAAACTCCTCCGCCGGCACCTCAATGGTCAGCTTGGCCATGTTCTTTTCTAATTTTTCCAACTGTAAACTCATTTTACCAAAATTCCTCCTTCATTCACGGTAAGATCGCTCGTTGGAGCTCAAACAAATCTGCCCTGGGACAGTTTAGGAAACGCTGATAAAGCATTTCCTGCGCCGGATTTGCGCCGTAAAGCGGCATTTTGTGCCGTAAATCCGTGCGCATCCTGCGGAGCAGCTAGGGAAGCGCCGATTGAAATCAGCACTTTCTTTGCATATTTCCTCATCATCCCCGTCGGCAATCACTCAGGCGAACTGCCTGAAAGCCTGTCCGGCAAATGCCGCCGGGCACAGCAAATACCGCGGAAGTCATCTCCCGCAGCCTCTGCACTCAAGAATGTCACCGGTCTCTCCCTGACACGCCCTTCTATCCGTCTGTCCAGGCGCCCGGATCAAACCGGCCATACTTACAGTCATTGTACTAGTATATCACAACCTCAAAAAAAAGGCCAGTATGTTTTTCAGTTTTTTTCACAGCCATACCACAGACTGGCCAATCTGGTCTGCTGTCTCTTTGCCCTGGAGCTCCTCCAGAATTTTTAAAGCAAAGGGAATGGCAGTTCCCATTCCTCTGCTGGTGATTACCTTGCCAGACACCTCCACCGGATTGCGGGTGACTGCGGCGCCCTCCAGTTTATCCTCAAAACCGGGATAGCAGGTGGCGGTCTCGCCCTTTAACAGACCTAAGCCTCCCAGCACGCTGGGCGCTGCGCAGATGGCTGCCAGCCAGGCGCCTCTGCCCTTTGCCTCCGTCAGAAGTCCGGCCAACTCCCGGTGTTCTCCCAGATGAAGCGTTCCGGGCATTCCGCCGGGCAGCACGTACACAGTGCCATCGCTCAGCTCCTGCTGTTCAAACAGGCAGTCTGCCATGACAGAGATCCCATGGCTTCCCTGTACAAGCTGCTTTCCCGTCACTGACACGGTGACCGTATCCACCTTTCCACGGCGCAGCACGTCCACCACAGTCAGGCCCTCAATCTCTTCAAAGCCGTCTGCCAAAAAAACGTATACCTTATCCATCCTGCATCCTCCTATCTGAATGTCCTTCACAATTTTTCGTCACGCTTCACAGTCCTGCTTCATACTTGACAAACGGCTGTAAATCGTAACTTTTTATCACATATTCATCAGAAATTTCCATGGCTATTTTAACAGATATTATCCTGATTTTCCATAAGAAAATGCCCCAAAATCCCTATTCATTTTCCCAAAATTGTGTTATGTTTAACCCGAGGTGACTGTTCTATGGAAATTGAAAGAAAATTTTTAGTCAAAGAGCTGCCTGCCCATCTGGAAGATTACCCTTCCCACCTGATTGAGCAGGCCTATCTGTGTACCTCTCCGGTGGTCCGTATCCGCCGCCAGGACGAGGACTATTACCTGACTTACAAAGGAGCGGGCCTGATGGCCAGGGAGGAATATAATCTTCCCCTCTCCGGGGAGGCCTACCGCCATCTTCTTCCAAAGGCTGACGGCACGGTCATCACCAAGCGCCGTTTTGTCATTCCCTTACCGGCGCCCTGGAAGGGCCTGTCCATCGAATTGGATCTGTTTTCCGGAGTGTGGAAAGGACTGATGATCGCAGAAGTGGAATTTCCCTCCCAGAAGGAGGCAGAAGCGTTCCTGCCGCCGGAATGGTTCGGAACAGATGTGACTTTCGATGGAAGGTATCACAATTCCTGGCTGAGCCAGCACAGCCCAGGGGACTTTGATGCTCCATCCACATCTCTGTGAGACACCGCAGCCTTCTGTAAGTTTCCTGGTTCTTTACGGGACCGTTTCAATTTTTACCTGCCAAACCATAATCTTACCGCCGCGTCCCATACAGCTACCAAGGGAACAGAAGATACAGCAGGGAATTAGCTTGCCAGAGGGGGCTGCCACAAATCTTGCGGCAGCCCCCTCTGGCAAGCTCTATCCATTTCTTTCTCTCTTAATTTAAGAAATTTTACTCAGAATAAACTGATACAGTTTCTGATAAGTTGCGCTGGTGTAGTGAATTCCGTCTGCGGTGGAAAAGCCATTCTTGTTCAGGTAAGAATAGCTATTGATATATTTGCCGCTGAAAGCACTCTTAATCTGCTTGTTGAATGCCTTAATCTGGGAATTCTTTACCGTATAGCCGTTGGCAGCCGCCACCTGCTCGTCCACCGGGTTCACCGACAGAAAATAGAAGGTAGCCTGGGGATATTCCTTCTTCAGGGATTTATAATAGCTGATATACTTGCTGGCATTTCCCAGGTCGTTCACGCCGAAAGCAAACACCACCGTCAGCTTGGGGGTTCCAGCCAGGTAGCTCTCCACCTGGGGGCCTGCTGTGGACTTCAGCCAGGTATATCCCATGGACACTTTTCCGATAAACTTTGTCTTGGCGTCAGAAACAGCGCTGTCCATCCCCACCACTCTGGAATCGCCCACAATCAGATAACTGCCGGAAAATTTCGTAACCTTGATCCGTTTTCCTGTGGAGTCCAGCTTATAGCCATCCACCGTGCAGTTGGTCTTCCTGGCCCCATTGCTGCCCACGTAGTAGTCTCCCACCCAACAGCTTGTAGCCATGGCGCCGTTGCTTCCCAGATAGTAGTACTTGCCCTTGTACTTCACCCACTTATTTTCATAGCGAGTTCCATCCTTGCCGAAATAATACCGCTTGCCCTTCTGAACCACCCAACAGTTCGTCTTTCTCACTCCGTCCACAGCAACATAATAGTAATTGCCTCCGCTGGAGACCTGGGTCTTGGTGGCCATCACTCCGTTCTTTTTTAAATAGTAATATTTCCCGTTCTTTTTGACCCATTCCTTCTCGGCCCGGACGCCGTTGCTCTTAAGGAAATATTTCTTCTTATTTTTGGTCACCCATTTGTTATGGTAAA
>DBFBJF010000093.1:0-8014 GCA_048203265.1 Candidatus Merdiplasma sp. | reverse complement strand
TAAAATGAAAAGAAAGAGAGGAAACTGTTGGGGCGGCTTCCTCTCTTTTTGTATTTTTGGAAAGTTTTGCTTTCCTGTTGACAATAGAGTGAATTAGTGATATGGTTAATTACACAAGTAATTAACCAAATAAGTGTGGCGAGGCAGAAGGGGGATGACAGGAGATGGGGGCGCCGTACAGGAAAACGGCGGTAAAAATCCGGCGGGGTGAGAGGAAGTGATTGTTTGAATGAAATCCTGACTCAGGAGAAATCAATTTATATTCAGATTAAAGAGATGATTGAAAATGACATTCTGCGGGACATTTTGCTGGAGGAGGAGCGGGTGCCCAGCACCAATGAGCTGGCCAAGGCTTACGCCATCAATCCGGCAACCGCAGGCAAGGGGGTTAATCTGCTGGTGGACGAGGGTATACTGTATAAAAAGCGGGGAATCGGTATGTTTGTGGCCGAGGGCGCGAAGCAGAAAATTGCTGCGAAGCGGAAGGAACGCTTCTATGACGATTACGTGAAAAGCTTGCTGAGGGAAGCAAAGAGCCTGGGGATCACAAAGGAGGATCTGATCCAGATGATCCGGCAGGCGGAGGAGGGAGGTAATGCGGATGAGTAAGCTGACTGCCACAGGCATCCGGAAAACGTATGGCGGGACGGATGTGCTGCGGGATGTGAACCTGGAGCTGGAGGAGGGCAAAATATACGGCCTGATCGGCAGAAACGGAGCGGGAAAGACCACGCTGCTCTCCATTCTGACGGCGCAGAATCCAGCCACCGCAGGCAGCGTGCTGCTGGACGGCCAGCCGGTTTGGGAGAACCCGGAGGCATTGAAGCAGATGTGCTTTTCCAGGGAGCTGGGAGCCATGTCTGCGAATAGCGCCAGCGCTCTGAAGGTAAAGGAGTACCTGAGAGTGGCATCCATCTATCTGCCCTGCTGGGATCAGAAGATGGCGGACCGGCTGGTGCGGGAGTTTCATCTGGATGTGAAGAAACGGATTAACAAGCTGTCCAAGGGCATGATGTCCATGGTGACCATCATCGTGGCCCTGGCCAGCAAGGCGCCCTTTACCTTCCTGGATGAACCGGCGGCGGGGCTGGATGTGGTGGCCAGGGAGAGATTTTACCAGCTTCTTCTGGATGAGTACACGGAGACGGGAAGAACCTTTGTCCACTCCACCCACATCATCGAGGAGGCCGCAGACATTTTTGAGGAGGTTATCATTCTGGATCAGGGGAAGCTGCTCCTGAAGGAGAATACCCAGGAACTGCTGGAGCGCAGCTATTTGATCAGCGGACATGAGCGGGAGGTGGACGGAGCCACCGCCCTCCTGACCACCCACCATGAGGAGCGCATGGGCAGGAGTAAGGGTGTGACGGTTCTGCTGGAGCCGGGCCAGACCATACCGGGGGAATACGATGTGAGTATTCAAAAACCCAATCTGCAGAAGGTGTTTGTGGCCCTGTGCGGAGAGGAGGCAGGCCATGAAAATGAGAGGAATTAGGTACTGGGGCCGGATCTGGGCGGAAACAGTTGGTATTACAGTGGCGCTGGGAGTGATCCTGTATGTGTTTACCGGAATGGACATGGGCTTTCGGGGAGATGGAAATTTGTTTGGAAGCGTAATTTCCCTGATGGCCTGGTATCTGATCATCAGCAGTGCCTTTGTGACTTTCATCGTGATAGTGAGCTGCTTTCAGCAGTATATTCCGCTGACAATGAGCTTTGGCTCCACCAGAAGGAGCGCGGTGATGGGGACGCTGCTGCCGGGCCCCGGAAGCTCCGCCGTTTCTCTGGCGGTGGCAGCGCTGCTCTGGGCGGCGGCGGGGGATGATATTGCCCGGTCCGGTCTGCATCTTCTGGGTGCGGTGGGCGGCGGACTGCTGGCGGCGGATGGAATCGCCGTTTTGTTTGGAATTATCATCCTGCGCTGCAGAAGGATCACCTTTGTGCTGATGTTTATGGGACTGCTGATCGGCGCCGCAGGCGGGCTCACCTGGTATCTGACCACTTCCGGAAAGCTGCCGGTCAGGATTGCGGATCTGGCAGGACTGCTGGCCGGAACGGGGCAGCCGCTGCTTGGCGCCGGACTGGTGGCGGCTGGCGCGGTGGTCTATCTTCTGGCATTCGGGCTGGCCTTTGTGCTGACAAGGAAAGCGGAGGTCCGGATCTGAGGAAAGCGTGCGCCGCCTGGCGGCAGATTGGAGTATAGTATGTGGAGCGCGATACAAAAACAATTCAGAGTACAATGGGGAGAAGGGGCTGCCTGCAGCGCGATCCTGATCGCGGCGGGCCTGTTTGGAACGGCACTGATGTGCACAGTGCTGAGCGTGAGCGGAGAGAATGAGACATATTTTGAAATCGGAACCCTGATCGCGGGGATCGTTTTTGTCATGTGGTCTCTGGTAGGGACGGGGCTGAGCTTTTATTCCAGCTTCCAGATTGAGGTGGGGATGGGAAGTACCAGAAAACATTTCTTTATTTCCTTTTACCTCTGCGCGCTGATCCAGTCGCTGATCAATGTGCTGCTGCTGGTTTTAGTTTACCTGCTGGAACACAGCCTCTACCGAATCCTGTATCCGGGAATGGCCTCGGAGCTGGAGATGGGACCCGGAACGGCGGGAGTGGGGATTTTCCTTGCCATTGTTCTTCCCATGGTGGGCGTTGGCGCGGCCGCGTTGATGATGCGGTTCGGGAAGATCGCTTTCTGGATCATGTGGGCGATCTGGATGGCAGGATTTCTGTTGGTGCCAAGGCTGCTGGGCGCGGCGGAGGATCATCCGGAATCCGTCTACGGCATTCTGGGAAAAGGGATTATGGGCCTGACCGGCATTTTCTCCCTTCCCGTGTGGCTGGGGATTATCTTTGCGGCCAGTGTGCTGCTCTTTTTAGGAAGCTACCGTATCATCCGCAGACAGCAGGTGACGGCATAAATAATCATGAACTTGAGGAGAAGAAAAATGAGTCTTGTGGTATCTGATTTATACAAAAAGTATGGAAACAAGGTTGTGGTGGATCATCTCAGCTTTGAGATGAAGGGGCCGGGGGTTTACGCCCTTCTGGGAACCAACGGAGCGGGAAAAACCACCTCCATCCGGATGATGCTGGGGATGTTGGCGAGAGACGGAGGCGAGACCCTGTGGAACGGAAAGCCTCTGAGCACGGAGACCTGCAATGTGGGATATCTGGCGGAGGAGAGGGGGCTTTACCCCAAGTATCCCCTGATGGATCAGCTCCTGTATTTCGCTTCCCTGCGGGGAGTGCCAAAGAGTGAGGCGAAGCGGCGGATCAAGTACTGGGCAAAGCGCCTGGAGGCGGAGGAGTATCTGTATCCGGGACAGACAGGAACGGAGAAGGTACAGCCCATGATGGGGGAAAAGAAGGGCTTCGGTATGGCCGGAGGCCGCAAAAAACATCAGAAGCCAAAGCTGGCGGACCAGCTCTCCAAGGGCAATCAGCAGAAGATTCAGTTTATGATCGCCCTGCTGTCTGATCCGGAGCTGCTGATTTTGGATGAGCCCCTGTCCGGTCTGGACCCGGTGAATACAGATCTGTTCCGGGATGTGATCCGGGATGAGATTGCCAAGGGAAAATATCTGATTATGTCCAGTCATCAGATGGCCACGGTGGAGGAATTCTGTACCGATATTACCATTCTGGACCGGTCGAAACCGGTGGTGCAGGGAAATCTGAATGAGATCAAGAAAAGCTACGGCAGGGTGAACCTGCATCTGAAGACAGAGCGGGATGTATCCGCGCTCATTGAGGCTGCCGGTGTGCGCACCGTCAGCGAGAAAGAGTTTGAGTACCAGCTGAAGGTCACCGGGGAGGAGCAGGCCAACCGACTTCTGGCTATGCTGATCCGGGAGCAGATACCGGTGATTACCTTTGATCTGAGGGAGCCTTCCCTTCATGAGATTTTTGTGGAAAAGGTGGGACATGTCAATGGGATGGAATAGAGAGGCGTTAAAGGGGACTATGAAGGTGTTTCGGTTTTCCCTGTCCCAACAGATAAAAAACCGGGTGAACATCATTACGTTTCTGATTTTGTTCCTGCTGGCGGCCGGAGCCATACCGGTGATGGCGCTGAGCATGGGAAGCAGGTCTGTGGGCGCTTCGGATATTCAGGCCGTGTATGTGAGAAACACCACGGAGTTTGACCTGGATCTGGGGGAGGCGGCCCAGGCGGATGCCAGCTTTGCCGGAACGGAGTTTCTGGAGGCGGACTTTGACCTGACAGAATATGAGGCCAGACTGACGGATAACCAGGTATACGCGCTGATCGGAGCCGGGCTGAGCGGATATTCCATTGATCTTTATACCCGGGAGAGCTCTTCCCTGAGCGATGAGGATCTGCAGCCTCTGGAGCAGGTGCTGCAGACCGTGTTTGAGAATGCCAGACTCCGGGCCGCCGGCGCGTCAGCGGGGCAGGTGGAGGCTCTGGGAACCGCGGTTTCCACCCAGGTGGTTTCCCAGGAGGAATTTCTTCACCCCGAGGAGACGGACTGGGAGGCGAGATTTACGGTTCAGTACGCCTATGCCATTGTGGTGCTGATGCTCTGTGTCCTCTCCTCCTCCTACGTGGTGAGGGCGATCGCGGAGGAGAAATCCTCTAAACTGGTGGAACTTCTGATGGTGAGCGTACGGCCCCTGGCGCTGCTGGTGGGAAAGGTGCTGGCCATGATGAGCTACATCCTGATTTTGATCGGGGTTCTGGTGCTGGGGGCGGGCGCGTCCTATGTGGTGACGGGGAGATTCCTGGATGTGTCCATGATCAACGCGTCCTCCATCCTGGGAATGGATGTGGGATCCCTGAATCTGGGGGCCGGTCTGGCCCTGGTGGTGGTGATCTCCATTCTGCTGGGCTATCTGACCTTCTCCCTGATGGCCGGTCTGGCCGGCTGTGCCTGTGTGTCCATGGATGACGTGGAGGGGGCCAACATGAAGGTGGTGCTGATTGTGATGGCGGGATACCTGGTCTCCTGTGTGACAGGAACCATGACCTCCTCCGGCGTCAGCCTGTTTTCCAGCCTGTTTCCACTGGTATCCGTGTTCTGCGCCCCTGTGGAGTACGCTCTGGGGAACATCAGCCTGGGAATTCTGATCCTCTCCTGGGTGATACAGGCGGCGGTGATCGGGGCGCTGGCTGTATTTTCGGCCAAGGTTTACAATGATCTGATTATCTACCGGGGCGGCAAGGTGGGCTTTGGCCGGATGCTGTCCATTGCCCGGGGAAAAGGAGGCGAAGGAAAATGAGCGGAGGAAATACCAGGAACCAATACGGCGGTTTTTATAAGATCTTTCGGTTTACTTTTCAACAGCGGGTGAAGACCCGGGGGTACCGCAGCGCGGTGGTGATCGGGGCGCTGCTGTGCCTTCTGGTTCCCATGGCCATCATGGCCTGTCTGGAACTGTTCGGGGGAACCGAGCAGGAGGCGGTGAATCCGGTGACCACGGTGCTGGTGGCGGAGACCACGGCCCAGAATGGGACGGATGGGGATGCTCTGGAAAACGGGACGGTCGCAGATGCGGCTTCAGCTACAGGCGGTCAGGAGACCGCGGCGGACTACAGCCAGCTGAACACCCTGGGGAGAGAGGGATACACGAATATCACCTATGAAAGGTACGGGACGCCCCAGGAAGCGCTGGATGCCGCCCAGGGGATGGAAAATACTGTGGTGCTGGCGGTGGAGCGCAGCAGCCAGGGGGACCGGCTGAGCGTGATCCTGCCGGAGGGCTCCAATCTTTCCAAGAGCGATCTGAGCGGATTTGAGAGCTTTATCGGGAGTGCTTACACCTACATTCAGATGCAGCGCACAGGTCTGGAGACCCAGGAGCTGGCCAAGCTGACGGCTCCCGTCACGGCGGACATCCACCGGACGACGGAGGAACAGGAGGACGGCCTGGGGGCGCTTAGAGAAGCTCTGTCCTATCTTTTGCCCTATGTGAATATTATGGTGCTGTATTTTATGGTGCTCTTTTACGGTCAGGGCGTCTCCACCAGCGTGCTGATGGAGAAAACGTCAAAGCTGATGGACACTATGCTGCTGGCGGCAAAACCCGGTGGAATGGTGGTGGGCAAGGTGCTGGCCCAGGCTCTGGCCGGTATTGTGCAGATCTTCATCTGGATCGCGGCGCTGGTGTGCGGCTTCTGGGGAGGCGCCCTGCTGGTGCGCGCCATCAACCCGGATACCCAGATGGTGCTGCTGCAGCTCTTTGATCTGCTGGGCGGCGTGAGCGGGCTGTTTGCGGTGTCCGCGGTGATCGCGGCTCTGCTGCAGATTGTGGCGGGCTTCCTGCTCTACTGTGCCCTGGCAGCCATCGGCGGAGCGCTGGCCGGAAAGCAGGAGGATCTCTCCTCCACCAACCTGCTCTTTACCCTGGCGCTGGTGGCCAGCTTCCTGGTGGCTATCTATTCCGGAGGCCTGGGCGTCATGTCCCCCACCTCGGCCTGGCTCAACTGGGTGCCTTTTACCGCTGTGCTGATCGTGCCCGGCCGGGTGCTTCTGGGACAAATCCCGCTGTGGCAGGCCTACGGTTCCCTGGCGGTGGTGCTGGCGGCGTTTGTGCTGATCTGCCTGCTGGCAGGCAAGATTTATAAGAGCATGGCTCTGTATAGAGGGCAGGTGCCGGGAATTGGGAAAGTTTTGAAGATGATGAAGTCGTAAGAGAGAGGAAACGAAACAAAGAATAAACTGTCCGGCTTAGCTGGCCGGCGCGGGATGGCTGAAACTCAGTTGCCCTGCGCCGGCTATTTATTTTAGCAGCCAGTCCAGCACGTAGAGCTGCCGGATGCCGTTGTGGGAAATCAGCGGCCCGTAATCCATGGTGAGCAGATACTTGGGATTATGATCATTGATAGCGTTCAGGGGAGCCAGTTCCCGCTTCAAGGTTTTTCCGTCCGGGTCTACCACGGTATATGCGACCTGATAGTATTCTTCTCCCTCTTCACCAATCGCGATGAAGTCCACCTCCGAAGATCCCACCTTACCCACATGAACCTCATAGCCACGGCGCAATAATTCCAGATAGACCACATTTTCCAGGATGTGTCCCAAGTCCGCAGGCTTAGTCCCCAGAACGTGGTAGCGCAGCCCCAGATCCGCGGTATAATATTTACTTCCCGTTTTCAGATATTGCTTTCCCTTAATGTCATAGCGGCCTGCCTGATAGAAAACAAAGCTTTCCGTGAGCGCATCCAGATAACTTTCCACTGTGCGGACGGAGATTTTTCTTCCGGCAGATGTCATGGTATCCGCGATTTTTTTGCTGGAGACCATATTTCCAATGTTGTCAAACAGAAAGCGGGCAACACTTTTTAACATATCCACGTCAGCAATGCGTCTGCGGGTAATGATATCCTTGACGATAATGGAATTATAGATGCCGTCAAGATACTGCCGTATATCTTTGGGGCGGTTTAGCTCCAGCGCATAGGGAAAGGAACTGCTGTGAATGTAATCCTGGTACAGACGTTCCGGACTGCTGCCTTCCGGGTGAGCCGAAACAAATTCTTTGAAGGACAGGGGGAGCATTTTAATTTCCACATATCGTCCGGACAGAAGAGTAGCCAGTTCACCGGAGAGCAGATAGGCATTGGAACCGGTGATATATACGTCACAGTTTTTTTTAATATACAGAGCGTCAACCGCTCTCTGAAAATCGGCGACCCGCTGTACTTCATCGAGAAAAATGTAGTTTGTGCGGTCCGGCGTAAGCTGTTGAGTGACAAGCTGATATAAGGCGCGGTGATCTTCAATATCGCTGTAATCGCCGTCTTCCAGATTGACGGTGATGATCTGGTCCTTTTTTATTCCGCTTTGCAGCAGATAATCCTGGTATAGTTCAAACAAAGTCGATTTGCCGCAGCGCCGGATACCAGTCACAACTTTGATCAGCTGTTTCTCTTTAAAATGGATCAGGCTGTCCAGATATTCATCCCTTGGGATCATGGTTTCACCTCCAATTGCAGTCATTATATAATAACAGGAGATGAAAGTAAAGTTTTTGCAGTGATCTAAAA
>DBFBJF010000092.1:0-8082 GCA_048203265.1 Candidatus Merdiplasma sp. | reverse complement strand
AAGACTGATAAACTGGGGCTTCTACGATTTAGCCACAGCCTATCAGTCACTGCACGTCAACTATTGAAAACGCCGGATACGTGAACCGTATGTCCGGTGTTGTGAGAGGACGGCGGTTAATCACCGCCTCCTACTCGATTTATGATCAATGCAGACAAAATAACAGTCATTATTAAACGTGACGCAGATATAACAGGAGGCGCATTATGAACATAGCGGTGATAGGAGCAGGGGCAATGGGGACATTGTTTGGCGGGAGGCTGGCGATGGCTGGAAATGATGTAACGATGATCGCTGTCTCGCCGGCCACCATTGAGACAATCAACCGGGACGGGATCATACTGGATGACGATTCCGGACATCATGTAATCCCGGTAATGGCAAAACGGGCGGAAGATATGGAGGAAAAACCTGAGCTGATTATGCTCTTCACAAAAACATTGTCCTCCCGGGCTGCGCTGGAAGGTGCAAAACATTATATCGGGGAGGGCACCCATATGCTAACCTTGCAGAATGGACTTGGAAACATTGAGCTGATCAGTGAATACGTGGAAAAAGACCGGATCATTGCGGGGGTTACCAATTATGCCAGTGATTCCAAGGGGCCAGGGAAGATTTCTTCGGCCGGCAGCGGTTATGTGAAAATTATGTCCGCGGATCTGAGACGGAGTGAATTTCTAGAGAAAGTCTTCCGGTTGCTGTCGGATGCAGGCTTTCACACTGCCATTACAGAAGATATTTATACTGCAATCTGGGAAAAGGCAGGCTTTAACGCAGCGATCAATGCCACTACCGCAGTATGCCGCGTCCCGTGCGGGGGCGTGGGAAGCGTGGAGGAAGGGCGGCGCCTGGCGGCAAAGATCGCGGAGGAGACCGCCATGGTGGCGCAGGCATACGGAGTGAAAGCCTCCGCCGAAGCCATTATCAGAAGTCTGGAAAACTCATATACGGAGCATAAAAGCCATTTTACCTCCATGGCGCAGGATGTAGGGAACAGAAAGAAAACAGAGGTGGGCTTTATTAACGGCGGTATTGTGAAAAAGGCAAAGGAAAAGGGGCTTGAAGTGCCTTACACGGAGGCGGTTTATGACCTATTGCGCGTGATAGAGGAGACTTATGATATGCAGATGTAAAAGTGACTGCGACTGCTCAGATTGATATTGTCAAGATTAGTTGACACATTTTTCTCAAGGATATCACTGACTATGCAGCCACCTCCAAAGCCTCATAGTACTGCCTGCGTTTTACCATGGGAGGAAGGCCGCCATTGGCAGAGCAGATCCTCCGGTTGTTCCAGTAGCTGAGGAAGTATCTCCAGATAAGTACCTTTAGTTCTTCTACTTCCATCTGCTTTGTGTCATAACGGTCATAAAGAAGCTCCGTCTTCATTCTGGCCCACATGCTCTCGCAGCGTGCATTATCATGGCAGCGCCCTCCGGCACTGTTCATGCTTTGATGGATATGATGCTCCCGGATGGTCTGACGGTAGGACTCGCTGGTATACTGTGTCCCGCGGTCACTGTGGATGACAGCGCCTTCCAACGCAGGATAGGCAGTCAGGGCGTTTTCCAATGTATGGATACATAGATCGGCTTTCATATTTGTTTCCATTGCCAGACCGAGGACACTAAGATCAAAGCAGTCAAAAATCGCAGATACATACAGTTTCCCATTGGATGCCGGAATCTCCGTGATATCCGTAATACATTTTTCTAATGGGGTATCAGAACGGAAATCCCGTTTTAGCAGATCATCCGATTTCATGGCTTCACGATCAGCCTTTGTGATCCCGTTGGGTTTTCTCTTAGGTCGATGGCTAAGGCCAATCTGATCCATAACTCGGTATACGGTTCTCTCACTGGGAATATGCACTCCTTCCGGCTGTTTCAGCAACAATGCTTGGTACATCCGGATTCGACCATAAGTATCGTTACATTCATCTTCACTGACGATTTCTTTCATGGCATCTGCCAAATCCTGGTACTTCCAGGGACGGTCTTTATTTGCGAGATATTTATAGAAGCCTTGGCGGCTGACCCCAAGCATTCTGCAGTAAAACGAGATTTTCCCGGTAATCCTGCCGTCTTCTGTCTTCAGGGCCAGAAAGATCATTCTCTGGTTTTTGCCGACTTCCGACGGCTGGCGGCGAAAAAAGCACTGGCTTCCTCCAGGAATTCGTTTTCTTCCTTCAGGCGACGGATTTCCTTATCCTGTTCCTTTACCCGTTTGCGCAGCATGGTAATTTCTTCTGCCAGGCTCATTGCGCTGGTGGGAGTATGGGAGCCTTCTCCGATATCCAGCTTACCGGCTCTAACAGCTTTCAGCCAGGTATGGATGGTTCCTTCTGGGATTCCTAATTCTTTAGCAGCCTTAGCGCCGCCGATTTCCTTGGCAAGTTTTACTGCCTGTACTTTGTATTCATGGTCATATTTACGTGCCACTTTGAATGCCTCCTTATTCTCTTGGTTTTATTATGAAATCCTTGAGAATAAGCTGTCAACTTTTTTTATACCACACCAGATAGCGCAAATGTATATCCGTAAACAGGAAATATTTACAGAACGTAAAGTTTATCCTTATGTGGAGAAATCTGATTTGAGGCTTGATATGCTTCCTAAACTTCGTGTCATGGCGCAGAATCAAAGTAACGTGCAAGGGCATCCATGGAACAGTATGACAGATGATGAACTGTTGAAAAGTGCAAGATTATATACCCTAGACCGTGTGACAGGCAAACATGGATTTAATCTGGCAGCAGTTATGCTGCTGGGAAAAGATGATGTGATTATGGATATTGCACCTGCCTATGTAACAGACGCTCTGCTTCGGCGTATTAATGTGGATCGCTATGATGACAAAGAAATTGTGCAGACAAATCTGGTAGAAAGCTATGAGCTTCTGATGGAGTTTGCACGAAAGCATTTACCGGATAAATTTTTTATGGAGGATGACCAGCGAAAAAGTCTGAGAAATATCATTACCCGTGAGATGATTGCAAATACATTGATCCATCGTGAATATACAAGTCCGTACCAGGAAAAATTTGTAATCGAAAAAGATCGTATGTATGTAGAAAATGCCAACCGGGCTTCTCAGGATGCGGTTATTACACCGGATAATATGGAACCATTCCCAAAGAATCCGATCATTGCCGCATTTTTTAGAAATATTGGATATGCAGATCAGTTGGGATCCGGTGTGAGAAATTTATTCAAATACAGCAAATATTATTCCGGTAAAGATCCGGAATTTATCGAAGGAGATATTTTCAGGATTATAGTTCCATTGGACGATGACTATTCTTTTGATTTTGGACAGGCTAAACCTGGACATTTCTAAATATAAAAGAATCAAGGGCACTGAAGATATTAAGAGAATTAACTAATTTAGAATTGCTCAAGAAAGAAGGAAAATCAAAGGGGACTTATTACGTGTTGCAAAATAAAGGGGAATAGGGTGAATAATATTTCGCAATCATACATCCCAGGCATACTCCACTATGCAAACTAAGCATTTGCCTATGGACTCCCCCGGTTATACAATATATACGGATAAAAAAGATACTATTTGTATTTCAAACTGGAGGTGTACATATGGATACAGAAAAAATGAAACAGGACTTAGGCGGCGGAAACGTTTTTGAGGTTGGCGAGCCCAACACAGCATTTGCACAGTATTCCATCGGACAGAGCTATCTGAAGATGCTCACCACGGAGAGAGTGGGCGTGGGAAATGTGACCTTTGAGCCGGGCTGCCGTAACAACTGGCACATCCATCATAAAGGCGGCCAGATCCTGCTGGTGACCGGCGGGAGAGGCTGGTATCAGGAGTGGGGAAAACCCGCGCAGGAGCTGCACGCCGGTGATGTGGTGAATATTCCGCCGGAAGTAAAACACTGGCATGGCGCGGCGAAGGACAGCTGGTTCCAGCACCTGGCAATCGAGGTGCCGGCGGAGGGCGCGTCCAACGAGTGGCTGGAGGCTGTGGATGAGGAAGCCTATTCCAGCCTGGAGTAGAAGCAAAGCAGGGAGGCCGCCGCAGGCTTGCGGCGGCCCCTTTTTCACAGGTAAGCGCGTTCCTATGAAACAACTTCTTTTTACTTTTTCTCAATAAAGCCCTCCCCGTATACCTCGCTGGTCTCAGTGACCATGATGAAGGCGCCGGGATCCACCTCGTGAGCGGCGGATGTGATGGCATAGACCTGGGATTTGGAGCAGGCACACAGCAGAACGTCACGGTCTTCCTGGGTGTAGCTGCCCCTGGCCCGGATGATGGTGGAGCCCCGGTCGGTCATCTGGCCGATGCGGTCGGCCAGGGCCTGCCCCTGATTGGTGATGATGACCAAAAGCTTTCCGGCTCCCATGCCGTAGAGGATTTTGTCCAGCACCAGGGAGGTGACGAAGGAGGTGGCCAGACCGTAGAGGACTGCGTCCACATTGCCGAACACCGGCCAGCCTAAGAGGATGATGAGAAAATCACTGACCATGGTAACCATACCCAGAGAAAAATGGGGGTGGCGCACTTTGATGGTCATGATGAGAAAATCCATGCCGCCGGAGCTGCTGCCTCTCATATAGAAGAAGGCCATGCCGGCGCCCAGGCAGATGCCGGAGTAGAGCGCTGCCATGAAGGGGCTGCCGCTGTAGGCAGGGGTCAGGGGAAAGATAAGATCCAGGAAAATGGTGGAGATAATCATACTCCGGGCCGTTTTCAGCAGAAATTCCTTTCCAACCACCTTAAAGCTGATCAGCACCAAGGGGACATTTAGAATCAGTGTCATCAAACCGATGGGAAGCCCCCACAGATGGTTGATGATCAGAGCCAGGCCGGAGATCCCTCCAGGGGCGAAATCAGCCATCTTGGCAAAGGTGTAGATACCGGCGGCGTACAGCAGGCTGCCGATCAGGTCGCACAGCAAATCAATCAAAAAGTTTTTTGTTGTCTTTCTCATAGGGTTCTCCTAAAAACTTTTCACAATGTTTCGACAAAAAGGAAGAGTGAACAGGAAGCCGACGCATGGGTACGTGACCAATCCATGAGGTTTCAGGAGGCCTCGTCTTTCATGCAGGTGATCAGCTGAAGGGGATAGCCGCAGGTTCTGGCTGCCTGTTCGGCGGCCCGGATCAATGCGGGAGTATCTGCCTGATTCCACACAGGAAGAATTAGGGTCCCCGGATGCTGAAGGCTCAGGGGCCGCAAATAGCGGGAGGCCATCAGTTTCCCCATCAGCGCTGGGGTGACCGGAGCGTCCGGCCCTGGCTTCTCAGGGAAGAAAAACTCTGGAGAAGCCCCCAGAAGCTGGTAACGATGGCAGACCTGGCGAAGAGGGTGACCCAGGGCGGAAAGGCCTGATACCACCAGAATAACATTGGCCCAGGGAGGAATCACCGGTTCATGGCTGGCCGGCACCTTCAGGGGAAGCCGGCGGGAGCCGTCCGCCTCGATCAGCATCAGGTCGCAGCCGGAACGCAGGGTGTCCAGCCGCTCCACGCCGGGGGACTGGCATTTGATCAGATCTTCGCTTCGGAGCGGAGGAGTGACGGGGATTCCGGCGGCCGTTCCATCTTTCAGCATAGCTTCCGGCAGCATCATATGGGTGGTGGTGGTGACCAGCACCCGTCTTTTTTGCTGTATTCCCGCTCTTTGCAGGGCCCAGATCAGGGAGGTCTTGCCCCCGGATCCGGCTGCGCAGATGCAGAGTGGGGATATGGAGGAAGCTGGTTCGGGAGAAGAGGAGGAACCGTTTCCTTCAGAGACGCTGGGGCAGCCGCCGCGACAATCCTGTTTTTTCGCCGGGCGGATGACCGGTTTCTCCAGCAGAGCCAGAAGCCCGGCGGCCCCGCCGGAGATGGCCGGCATTTTTTCCAGATGCCCGGACTGCCAGATTCTATAATCCATCATGGGTGCCTCCTGCCGTCTTCCGCTGCTCCAGATACAGCAGACCGGCCAGCACAGAGCCGGCAATGCAGCGGGCTTTGTCGGAGATGGTAAAACAGTTGTCGTACTCCTCCTCCCGGGGATCAATGTCCGCGATTTTAAGGCCCTCTGTTACCGGGTAACCGTCACGGATCATTCCCCGCAAAAGCCCGGTGATGGAGGCCAAAACCGGGGTTCTGCCGGAGGGGCCGCAGATGGAGGCCAGCACCTGCCCCCGGGTAACCCGGTCTCCGATGGAAACCACAGGATGAATAGTTCCCGCAGCGGGGGCGTGAATCACCCGCTCCTTGCCGTAACCGGCGATGATTCCTGGCACACCGGTATTTGGGGCGGCACAGCCCTCTGTGATAATCCGGCCAAGATTGTGCCCCCGCTTCGTCTCAATGACCAGATCCACATCCTGACCGGCATGGAAGCCTGGGCCAAGGGCAATGGTCTTGTCCGCCATGGCCCGGCTGGTTCCCAGATTTTTTTTCGCCAGGATGGCATCCACCAGAGCCCAGGGACGAAATTGTTCCAGAATGCGGCACTGGGGATCCACCAGAAGGGCAGCCTCCCCGGCTGCCATGATTTTTTTGGCCTGTTCCAGAGACTGGGCCCGCCGGCAGGTGACGCCCTCGATGCTGGCGGTCTGATCATAGACTGCCTCACAGAAGGCTACCTGCCGGCGGATGGCGGAGGGACGGGGGATTTCCAGTACCAGAACGGGAAACCCGCACCGTACCAGCCGGTGAATGGTTCCGCTGGCCAGATCTCCTCCGCCCCGCACCGCAACAGTGCAATCAGAAAAAATAGTTGACATGACTTATCCTTCCTTCGTGGTTTAACTTTTCTTGTAGTATGGCAGAAACGGTGAAGGTTTATGCCTTTCTCCCTGCTTCCGGGTAAAGACGTATCCCGCAGGTGAAGGGAACCGTACCCGCAGCGGCAAAGCCAGAGTTGCTGCTGTTTTTCAGATCCTCCCGGCTGGCAGACAGGGTGAAATTGTCGATCGGAATGGTTGGTTATAGAATATCATTAAATATAAGCAATTGCAATAAAGATCAGAAAAAAATTTAGGTATCTAAAAATTTTTTAGAAAAAGTATTGATTTTCCGATTGTTTATGATATGATGGTAGTTAAGAGAGGATGATGCCCATGGGACGCAGATTGGATTTGCTGATTGAGATTGCCCACGGCCTGGCTGTACAGTTCGGGGATCAGTGCGAGATTGTGATACACGATCTGACAAAAGGAGATCTGGAGCATTCAGTGGTCTATGTGGAAAACGGCCACGTGTCCGGCAGAAAGGTGGGGGATGGTCCGTCCAGGGTGGTTCTGGAGACGCTGAAGGATACTTCAGGCGCCATGGAGAACCGGCTGGCGTATCTGACCAAAACGGAGGACGGCAGGATTTTAAAGTCCAGCACCATCTTTGTGCGGGGAGACAAGGGAAAGGTGGAGTATATTTTCTGCCTGAATTTTGATATCACGGCCTTTCGGGATGTGGAGAAGGCCATCCATTCCATTGTCTTTACGGAGCCGGAAAAGGAGCTGCACCCCAGCCAGGAGGAGGGCGCTCCCCAGAAGATCACCCACAATGTGAATGAACTGCTGGATTCTCTGATTGAGCAGGCCCTGGATCTGGTGGGGAAACCGGTGGCGGTGATGAACAAGGAGGATAAGGTGCGGGTGGTGCAGTTTTTAAATGACGCCGGCGCGTTCCTGATTACCAAATCCGGAGACAAGGTGGCAGGGCTGCTGGATATCTCAAAATTTACTCTCTACAACTATATGGACGCAGGAAAAAAGGAAGAGAAAGGGTAAGGAGGAGATTTGCGGTATGGAAACAATCAAATGGGCGGTAAACCGTATGCCGAAGACGGAGGATGCCAATCTTTCTGTTATGGGACTGGACCAGGTGAAGAAGGCCAGGGCTTTCCATGAGAGCTTTCCCCAGTACAGCGTGACGCCGCTGGCCAGGCTGGAGCAGATGGCGGCTTACCTGGGGCTGGGACAGGTATATGTAAAGGATGAGTCCTACCGGTTTGGTCTGAATGCCTTTAAGGTACTGGGCGGTTCCTTTGCCATGGCCCGCTACATTGCCAAGCAGACCGGAAAGGATGTGTCGGAGCTTCCTTACGAGGTGCTCACTTCCCAGAAGC
>DBFBJF010000091.1:0-3462 GCA_048203265.1 Candidatus Merdiplasma sp. | reverse complement strand
GCTCCGCTCCGGTCGGCGCTAAACGCGTGCCACTGGCACTTAGCGCCCCTCCGGGCGTATCACGCAAATCAGGCAGATGCGAAACGCATCTGCCTGAACCGTTCAACCTGTTCGCTTTATTCCTCTTCTGTAGAAGCTTCCGCAGTCTCCTCTGCTTCTTCTTCCTTCGCAGGCTCTTCTTTCTTCTCATCCGCTTCGTCATCTTCCTCAAAGAAGTCGTCGAAGTCATCATCAAAATCATCATCAAAGTCTTCCAGATAATCCGGAGTCATGTAGCGATATACCGCATACGCAATGCCGGCCACCGCCGCGATCGCGCCGATGATTGCCAATGCCCACAAAATCGAATTTTTGTGTTTCTCGTCATCTCTTTTCTGCATAGCCGTTAATAATTCGTCAATTTTTGTCATAATGTCCACGTCCTTTCTTTGACTGCCCGCAGGCAAATGACACTTCACAGTCCTTGCCTGTAAACTTGCCATTAGTATATCACATTCTTTGTTATTTTACTATAAAAAAATGAAGATTGACACCCGCATTTTTATCATTTTACACTTTTTTTAGTTTTGCGAAGGCTGCAAACATTTTTTTCACTCCGGCCTTCTCAAAATCCACGGTCACCTCAAAATCCCGTCCGCCTTCCACGATCTGAAGCACCGTTCCCACGCCAAATTTAATATGGGACACCTGGTCTCCCACCGTGTAGTCCAGGTGATCCGCTTTCTTCACCTGAAACTGCTTGGGCTCAAAAACCTTGGAGCGGAAAGCCTCTCTGGCATGCTGATAATTCCTTTTCTGGGCGGACAGCGCCGGATGGTCGTTCTCTCCATGCTCCACGGCTCCCGTTGCTCCCTCTGCGCCATCCTTTCCATACCCCGGCTTCCTTGGTTCCTCCTTGAGAGCCAGCAGTTCCTCCGGAATTTCTTTCACAAACCTGGAAACCCGGTTGAAATGCTGCTCACCCCGGATCATGCGCATCTGGGCGCAGGTCAGCGTCAGCTCTTTCATTGCCCTGGTAATGCCCACGTAACAGAGCCGACGCTCCTCCTCCACCTCGTCCGGGTCATCGGAGGTGATGCACATATAGCTGGGGAACAGACCGTCCTCCATTCCGGCAAGGTACACGTTGGGGAACTCCAGCCCCTTTGCGCTGTGAAGGGTCATCAGCACCACCTGGCTCCGGTCTTCCTCCAGGTTGTCCACATCCGCCACCAGGGCCATTTCCTCCAGAAAACCGCTGAGGGTGGGATGCTCTTGCGTCTCCTCATAGGCAGCAATCTTATTGATCAGCTCATCAATGTTTTCGATCCGCTCCCGGGCCTCATCCGTGTCCTCCGCCTCCAGATCCCGCACGTACCCTGTCTGGTCGATAATATCATGAATCAGATCCATCACCGAATAAAACTCCATCTTGCTGCGCAGGGTCTGGATGAAGGTGACGAAGGGCACCGTCTTTGCCGCCCCTCTGCCGATCCCCGGCACCTCCTGGGCCTGCTTGAGGGCATCGTAAAAGCTCATCTCGTGGGAAGCCGCGTAATCCTGGACTCTGGCGATGGTGGTAGCGCCGATCCCCCGTTTGGGCACGTTGATGATTCTTCGCACCGCCAGGTCATCCCTGGCATTGTCCACCGTCTTCATGTAGGCCAGCAGATCTTTTATCTCCCGTCTGGCATAGAAATTCACGCCGCCGATCAGCTTATAGGGGATATTGGAGAGAAGAAATTTCTCCTCAAACAAACGGGACTGGGCGTTGGTGCGGTAGAGCACCGCGCAGTCCTTATAGTCAAATTCTCCCTTTCCCACCCGTCTGGAAATGTCGGCGGCGATAAACTCCGCTTCATCGTAGGCGGTGGAAAATTTCCGGAATCTCACCTTGTCCCCCTGTCCGTTGGCCGTCCACAGCGTCTTTTCTTTTCTCCCCTGATTGTTGGAGATCACCGCGTTGGCAGCGTCCAGAATGTTCTGGGTGGAGCGGTAGTTCTGCTCCAGCTTAATGATCTGCGTGTCCGGGAAAAATTTTTCAAAGTTCAGAATATTGCCGATATTGGCACCCCGGAATTTGTAGATGGACTGATCGTCATCGCCCACCACACAGAGATTCCGGTATTTGGACGCCAGGGTGCTCACCAGCCGGAACTGGGCGGTATTGGTATCCTGATACTCGTCCACCATAATATATTGAAATTTTTCCTGATAGTAATCCAGCACATCCCCGTTTTCCTGGAACAGCTCCACCGTCTGAAAGATCAGATCGTCAAAATCCAGCGCATTGTTCTGCTTCAGCTGACGCTGATACTCTTCATATACCGATGCGATTTTCATCTTATTAAAGTCGCCCTGGGCCTGGATGCGGTACTCCTCCGGACCAATCAGTTCATCCTTGGCGGAGGAGATGGCCGAAAGCAGCGCCCTCTCCCGATATACCTTCGTGTCAATGTTCAGCCTCTTACAGATGTCCTTCATCAAAGTCTTCTGATCATCCCCATCGTAGATGGTGAAATTCGTTCCGTATCCCAGCCGGTCAATAAACCGCCGTAAAATGCGCACACAGGTGCTGTGAAAGGTGGCTACCCACACGCTGTCCGCTCCGAATCCCACCATCCGGTCCACCCGTTCCCGCATCTCTCCAGCGGCCTTATTGGTAAATGTGATGGCCATGATGTTCCAGGGGTTCACCTGCTTTTCCTCAATCAGCCAGGCGATCCGGTTGGTCAGCACTCTGGTCTTTCCTGACCCGGCTCCGGCCAAAATCAAAAGCGGCCCCTGAAAATGGCAGACCGCTTCCTGCTGCTCCTTATTTAATCCCTCTAGTGTGTTGTTCATCTTCTACCCTCTCTGACCCGGATCCCGGGCCAGTCTTTCCATTCCTTTACATATCACTCATCAAACTCCGCCACCACAGTATAACCGCTTTCGTCCGTGCGCACCTCCACCACGACCCCATCGCTGGTCCTCAACCGCTCCCGGTTAGTGTAGTTGGCAGACATGGCCACCGCCGGTTCAATGGTATAATACCAGCTGGTGGGCAGTACTCCCTCCGATACATGGATCTTATCTCCCGGCTTTACCAGGCCTTCCCGCTCCATTTTAAATTCCATTCTGCGCACAGATACCATCTCCTTTTTTTCTGTTTGGCTCTTGCATCATTTTACTTGATCTGCGAAAAATAGTCAATGCGGGGCGGAAAAACACTTGCCATATAGTTTTAAAAACTATATAATAAACAAAAGAGGTGACAAAATATGACTTTAGATAAAGATGAGCTGTTAAACAGCATTTTTGACAGCTTTTCCCATTTAGAACATATCAATGCGGATGATATTCCCAACATTGATCTGTATATGGACCAGGTGACCACCTTCATGAATGAGCACCTGAAAGGGTCTAAGCGGTATGAGCAGGACAAGGTGCTGACCAAAACTATGATCAACAATTACGCGAAAAATAAGCTCCTGCCCCCTC
>DBFBJF010000090.1:0-2829 GCA_048203265.1 Candidatus Merdiplasma sp. | reverse complement strand
CTGTAATATAATATGTTTTGTTCGCCGGAACACTAAATAATAAACGCGCCTTTAGCTCAGTTGGTAGAGCACCTGACTCTTAATCAGGGTGTCCAGGGTTCGAGCCCCTGAAGGCGCACTGAAAGTACTGATTTTGCAGACGCAGGAGCTGTGGGGTCGGTGCTTTTTTTGTGCTTTTTTCGCAGGCGCTGAAGCCTTTCTCCCCTCCGCTCCCCCTATGCCGTTAAAATTATTTTATTGTGATCAGATTACCATTCACATCGTGTCATCTCCCAATTTAAATGCGTACAATAAAAGAGAAGAAAAAATCCCAGGAAAGGAGCTGACACGATGGACGAAACATTTATCCGAGAAAGGCTGACGAAACTGCGACTGCAGAAGCACGTTTCAGAATATAAGATGAGCCTGGATCTGCGGCACAGCAAAAGCTATATCCAAAGCATCACCTCCGGGCGGGCTATGCCCTCCATATCCGAATTTCTGTACATATGCGAGTATCTCGGCGTGACCCCAAAAGAATTTTTTGACCCCAACCTGGAGAATCCCGTACTTTTGGAGCGAGCCGCCACAGGCATGAAAAAACTGGATACGGAGGATCTGAACCTTCTGATTCATATTATTGAACGCCTCTCCGAGAAAAACAAAGAGGAATAGCCTTATTCCATGTACAGGAAAATTTGGTCCCGCTTTCTTTTTCACCTCCGGATATGGTATACTGAATACCAATATAGATAAGGGAGGTTACATATGAGCCAAACATTGGACCATTTCAAAGATTATCTAAAAAAACTAAACACGTACAACCGGGTCAATACATTGTTGAGCTGGGACATGTACACCGCCACCCCAAAGTTGGGATACCAGGGCATGGCGGATGCCCTGGCCTATTTTTCCACCGAGGCTTTTTCCCTCTCCACTTCCGATGAGCTGTGGAAACTTCTGAATGCGCTGGCTGCTCCGGAGGAATACGAAAAACTGGATGAGGTGATGCAGTTCACCGTCCGCATTATGAAAAGAGAGCTGGACGAAAGCAGACGAATCCCGAAAGACTTTTATGAGTCCTTTGTGGTTGCCCGAAGCGCTTCTATGCAGGCATGGCAGGAGGCCAAGAAAAACTCCGATTTCTCCATCTTCGCTCCTCATCTGGAGACCATGATCGAGATGACAAAACAGCAGTGCGCCTACACGCATCCCGGCCAGGATGTCTATGATACACTCTTAAACCAGTATGAGGAAGGCATGGATTCAGCCGCCATTGACCGGGTATTTGCCCAGATGAAGGAGGGGCTGATTCCTTTGGTGGGACAGATACTGGAAGCGCCTCAGCCGGACAGCGAAAAGTTCCGAGGCCATTATGATCCTGACGCCCAGAAAAAAGTCCAGGATCTTCTTCTGGACTACATAGGTTTTCAGCACGATGCAGGCGTCACCGCAGTCAGCGAGCATCCCTTTACCCTGGGATTTTCCCGGTACGATGTACGTGTCACCAACCATTATTATCCGGATAATCCCATATCCGCCATCTTTTCCGCCATCCACGAAGGCGGACATGCCATCTTTGAGCAGAACGTGAATCCGGCTCTAGAAGGCACTCCCGCCGATGACTGCCGCTATATGGGAATTCACGAGAGCCAGTCCCGTTTCTATGAAAACATTCTTGGCCGGAATAAAAATTTCTGGATTCCCATCTATTCCCAGGTGCAGGAATTGCTTCCCGGCTTAAAGCAAATTTCCCTGGATGAATTTTACCGGGAAATCAATCATGTACAAAACAGCCTAATTCGCACGGAGGCGGATGAAGTGACCTACGGGCTCCACATTATCATCCGCTATGAAATCGAGCAGGCCATCTTCCGGGATCACGTTCCCGTATCCCAGCTGCCCGCCCTGTGGAACCAGAAAATGGAAGAATACCTGAAGATCACGCCCCCCGATGACGCTCGGGGCATTCTGCAGGATATGCACTGGGCCGACGGCTCTTTCGGATATTTCCCTTCTTATCTGCTGGGAAATATTTACGACGGCATGTTTCTGGAGGCCATCAATCGGGATTTGGGATCTCTGGATTCCTTATTGGCCGATGGCAGAATCCAGGAGATTACCCGGTGGCTTAACACTCAGATCCACTGGTACGGGGGCCTGCGTCTTCCTGCCCAGGTTATTCAGCAGGTCTGCGGCAGGGAGCTGTCCGCTCAGCCGCTGCTGACATACTTCCGAAAGAAATACACCGGGATTTACCAGCTGTAATCTGCGCTTCCTAAGAAAAGGCGCACTTACTATTCAGTAACTAAGAAAGCTTATTTTCCACCATCCATTCCCAGGCTGCTGCCACCGTGGTATAAATGTAGTAGCAGTCATCCTGAATTCCCCGGGTGCGGGCCAGATACCGGAGATGGCGCAATTCCAGCCAGCTTCGGAAATCCGGCCCCACCTCGGGGATTTTCCACGGATTCCCCTTCAAGCTTCTCCTGAAAAGCTCATGGAGCTCTATCTCATACTTTACATGCTCCTTGCTGGAATATCCAAACTCCGGATTATGAGGTCTGGAAAAAGAATCTGCCATATAATGAAAGACCTTTCCCGCCCTGTACCACCACAGAAGATTATTTCGGCAGGGCATTTCCATAAAAGCTAAGATCTGTTTTTTCCGGCAGCGGTAACTGTGCCCATTGGCAAAGTATTCACTTCTGTGTCCCATATAAGAAATGCGATTGTAATCCGGTTCTATATTTCCAAAGGCAAACGCTGCTTTTTTCCATCCGCTGATATTTAATTTCTGAGTCAGTGCCCTGGCCAGGGCATGATGATCTCTGGTAACCATAGTTATCC
>DBFBJF010000089.1:0-3854 GCA_048203265.1 Candidatus Merdiplasma sp. | reverse complement strand
AATAGAATATATTGACAATAAAAGGAAAAGAAGATATATTAATACCAGTTATCAATCTTAAGTTTGCCTGAGCCGGAAGAGGGCATCTTCGGGGAAAGGCCGGATGCGAGAATGAGGAGGACCGCCATGGTGAAGGTGACTTACCTGGGACACAGCGGATTTCTGGTGGAACTGCCGGAGAGCCTGCTGTTGTTTGATTATTATATCGGGGAAATTCCGCTTCTGCCTGCGGAAAAACCGCTGTTTGTCTTTGTCAGTCACAGACATGGGGATCATTTTAATCCTGAGATTTTCAAGCTGGCCGGAATTCATGGACAGGTTACCTATCTCCTTTCCCATGATGTCAGGCTGACTCCGCTTCACATGCGGAGGTGGGAGATCGGACAGCGGGAGGCAGAGCGTATCTGTTCGCTGAAAGCCAGAGAGACCTACGAGATACCAGGCCTTGGTACGGTGGAAACACTGAAATCCACAGATGAGGGAGTGGCTTTTTTGGTCACTGCCGGCGGCCTGAAGATTTACCACGCAGGTGATTTGAATTGGTGGCTATGGAAGGGAGAGGATAAGGGATGGCTGGGAAATATGACCGCCAATTTTAAGCGGGAGGTTCAGCGCATCGCCGGACAGAGCATTGATCTGGCCTTTCTTCCCCTGGATGACCGGCAGGAGGAATGGTTTTACAAGGGCATGGACTGGTATCTGCGAAGCTGCCGGGTGCGATTTGCGTTTCCCATGCATTTCTGGGAGGACCGGAGTGTGGTGAGGCGCTTTGAAGCCATGGAATGCCGAAAGGATTATGATACCGTCATCTGCGATACGGCGGATGAGCGGGAATGGGAGCTGGAGATATAAGCCCACGGATTGCTCCGTGGCGGAAGTAAAAAAATCATGGACGCACTATGCGGGCGATGATATAATAAGGAGGATAAAGGAGGTATATAACATGTATTGTTATAGAAAAGTAAAGGAGGACCTGTACTGGGTCGGCGCCAACGACAGACGGTTGGCCATGTTTGAGGGAGTTTACTCTGTTCCCGACGGAGTATCTTACAACTCCTATCTGCTGATGGACGAGAAGACAGTGCTGTTTGATACTGTGGACAAGGCGGTTTCCGAGACATTCTTTGAGAATGTGGAGGCTGTTCTGGATGGTCGGACCCTGGACTATATTGTGGTACACCACATGGAGCCGGACCATTCCGCTACGTTGGACGGTATTGTGCGTCGTTATCCCGGCATCAAGATTATCTGCAATGAGAAGATTGCGGCCATGATGAAGCAGTTCTTCGACTTTGATGTGGACTCCAGAGCCATTCTTATGAAAGAGGGAGACAGCTTCTCCACAGGAAAGCACAATCTGGTATTCGTGATGGCTCCCATGGTACACTGGCCGGAGGTTATGGTGTCCTACGATACCACGGATAAGATCCTCTTCTCCGCAGATGCGTTCGGAACGTTCGGCGCTTTGAACGGCGCCCTGTTTGCCGATGAGGTGGACTTCTGGAGAGATTATCTGGATGAGGCCAGAAGATATTACACCAACATCGTAGGTAAGTATGGCACCCAGGTGCAGGCGATCCTGAAGAAAGCCTCCGCGCTGGACATTGCCATGATTTGTCCTCTTCACGGTTTTGTATGGAGAAAGGGACATGGAGATTTTATCAGCAAGTATCTGCACTGGAGCAGCTATACTCCCGAGGAGACCGGCGTGGTGATCGCCTACGCTTCTGTATATGGACATACGGAGAACGCGGCGGAGCTGCTGGCAGTGAGACTGAGAGAGGCTGGCGTGAAGACGGTGATGTTCGATGTATCCGTGACTCCGGCTTCCGACATCATTGCAGCCTGCTTTAAGTACAGCCATCTGGTATTTGCCTCCACCACCTACAATGCAGGTATTTTCGTGACCATGGAGGCGCTGCTGCATGATCTGGCTGCCCACAACATTCAGAACAGAACAGTTGCTCTGATCGAGAACGGCTCCTGGGCACCCACCAGCGGCGGCCTGATGAGGGACATCCTCTCCAGCTGCAAGAATCTTACCTTCATCGATTCCTCACTGTCTGTGAGATCCGCGGTGAAGAAGGATCAGCTGGCTGTCATTGACCAGATGGTGAAGGAGCTGGTAGCTACCATGCCCCACACCACCCAGGTGAGCGATGTGGCTCCCGGCGAGGTGGATAAGAATGCCATGTTCAAGCTCTCCTACGGTCTGTTTGTGCTTACAGCCAAAGAGGGAGATAAGGATAACGGCTGCATCATCAATACCACCACTCAGATCACAGAGACGCCCAACCGGATTGCCATTGCGGTAAATAAGGCCAACGCCACCCATGACATGATTAAAAATACTGGTGTGTTCAATGTATCTGTACTCTCCACGGATGTTCCCTTCTCTGTATTCCAGCACTTTGGTTTCCAGAGCGGAAGAGATGTGGACAAGTTTGCGGATTACGAGGGAGCAGAGCGCTCTGCCAATGGTCTGTATTACCTCACCGGAGTAGCCAACGCGGTGATTTCCGGTAAGGTTGTGGAGATGAAGGACTACGGAACCCACACGCTGTTTGTGGCGGAGGTGACCGAGGCCAGAATTCTTTCCGATACGCCCAGCGTAACCTATCAGTATTACTTTGATCACATTAAGCCGAAGCCACAGCCCACTGACGAGAAGAAAGTCGGCTACGTGTGCAAGATCTGCGGCTATGTGTATGAGGGCGAAGTGCTTCCGCCGGACTTCATCTGCCCGCTGTGCAAGCATGGTGCTGAGGATTTCGAAAAGATACAGTAAAAATAACTTTCCGCGAATGCGGAACAACAGCTTAGGAGGAACAGGATATGAAATATGTATGTGACGTATGCGGCTGGGAATATGATGAGGAAGCCGGATATCCGGAGGGCGGCATCGCGCCCGGAACCAAATGGGAGGACATTCCGGATGATTTTGAGTGCCCCCTGTGCGGCGTAGGCAAGGATCAGTTTTCAGAGGCATAAAGGCAGAAGAGAGGCTGCCGCATCGGCTGAAGGTTTGGCCGGTGCGGGGCCTCTTTGCTTTAGGGAAAAAAGAGGCGCTTTGGGTGAAAGCCCATAGACCTTGATCAGGATGGAGGTTGACAATGAAAATTAAGGTGATCAAACGGGAATTTTCCATCTGCAAAGTGGACAGCCTGGAGAAGATAGATTTTTCTGATAAGTACTGCTTTGTGGGAAAGACGGACGAGGAGATTTCCGTGATCTGCAGTACGAAGCATGCGCCCCAGGAGACGATCTCCAGAAGTGACGGATGGAGAGCGTTCCGGTTACAGGGACAGCTGGACCTGACGTTGATCGGAGTGCTCTCGGCCCTGACAGATATTCTGGCCAGGAACAAGATTGGCCTGATGGCCGTGAGCACCTACAATACGGATTACGTGCTGGTGAGGGCGGCGGATCTGGAGAAGGCGTTGTTGCTTCTGGAGGATCAGGATTATAAGATTATTCAATGATGGGGAAGGGATCAGGCCTCCCTTCCCGCAGAAATCATGGCGCCAATCTGGGCTGCCAGGAGAAAGAGCACCAGGCCGGACACCAGGCAGACGGCGCTGCCCGTGGGGGTGAGCAGGGCTTCCAGAAGCGCCATGGCACTTGGGATGTTTTCCAACAGCGCGGTTCCGCCGAAAAAGAAGAGGAAGGGCGGGATCATGCGCATCAGCTGCTGGGCCTGCATATTGCCCGGATGAAAGGCGCAGAACAGCAGGTTTTGAGCTGCGGCAAAGACCAGGGCGATGGCGAACAGCACCGGATAGGCGGCGGGAGCCAGAAGTCCCATGGAGGGGCGGATGACTGCTGAAACGGCGATGGTTACCGCTGACAGAAGG
>DBFBJF010000088.1:0-2816 GCA_048203265.1 Candidatus Merdiplasma sp. | reverse complement strand
CTGGAAGGTATCATTGATGGCGGCAGCTATGGTGGGAACGGTGCTGTGCAGCCCTGTCTTGGCGGAAGAGACCGCAGATTCTCAGGCAGGTGTTGCGGTAAACGCGAACGATGCTTCCGCGACAGGCTATACGGCAGAGTTCGCTTATGCCGATGCGGAGGCGACCAACGTGGTGCTGGTGGGTGGATTTCAATTTTACAGAAGCGGAGACATCAATGTGTATGCCAATGGCTTTGTGCTCCCGGCCAGCGATTCGCAGGAGAATCATCTGCTGGGGCCGGATGAGTGGCAGGCGGGAGAAAATTTGAAACATCTGAATGACGCCGGCTGCCGGGTGGATATGGAGAAAGGAGAGGATGGGGTTTGGAGAGCCTCCCTGGATCTTCCCGGAGGATTCTACCTGTATCAGTATGAGGTTTCCTATGATGGGGGCGAAACCTATGAAGCTGTGATGGATCCGGAAAATGTGCCTGTTTACAATACGGAGCTGGGGGCATCGCAGTCAAGAAGCCAGTTCTATGTGCCCTATGATGAAAAACAGGGAGACGAAGAGTATTATGATTGGAGCTGGGCGGCCCCTGTGGAGGATGAGACTCAGGCCGGTGAGATCAGCGCTATCACCTATGACGGTCTGGATGGCGAGCAGGTCGCCGAGATTTATCTGCCGGCAGGTTATGACGCGGATCGCGAGGAACCCTACAAAGTGCTGTATCTCTCCCACGGAGGCGGAGGAGATGAGGCGGACTGGTTCTACCAGGGTAATGTGGGAAATATTCTGGACCGCCTGATTGCAGATGGAACCTGTGAGCCCTTCGTGGTTGTGTGTATGGACAATACCGTTTACGCGGATAATTTTCCGGAAGAGGAGTATGGGATGAGATCCAGCGACAATAACGAGTATTACCTGTACTGCTATGACAATATCAAAAACTATCTGATTCCCTATGTGGAGGAGAACTATCATGTGTCCACGGAGGCATCCGGCCGGGCATTTGCCGGTGACTCCAATGGAGCAAAGCTGACCACTCAGATTTTTATCAATGATCCCGCCGAGTTCGGCTACTATGGACTGTTCAGCGGATCCGCCGCCTGGGCGTGGCCTGAGCTGGAAGACTATTCTGATTACATGAATGCCAATGTCTATCTGGCAGCGGGATGGGCAGATCAGCTGATGATGCAGAACACCTATCACACAGACGGAGACAAAACTCTGATGGGGATGAAGGAGCTGCTGGATGCAGCCGGCATTACTTACAATGGAGGAGGCAGCTATGTGACTGTGGAGGGAGCCCACGATTGGTTTACCTGGCCTCAGATTTTCCGGGATTATGTGACTACCACACTGTGGAAATAAAACAGTGACAGACGAGTGCAAAAAAAGTGCAATTGAAAAGGAGCCGTCCCATGCGGGCAGCTCCTTTTTGACGCGAGTGCGCCTGGCGGACGCCCGCCGTGCTTGCACGAGCGGGCATCCGACGGATTATTTTTATTTCCAAAGGAAATTTTCAACAAAATCTTTTAACAGCTGGGGCCAGGTAAACCAGTCATGTCCGCCTTCCACAACGGTCAGTCCGGTGTACTCTACTCCATTTTCATCGCAGTACTCCGAAAATTCTGCCATGGGAATCTGCCCCTCCTGGAATGCGGATGCCATGGTGTGATCCGCGTATCCGCATCCCAGATACAGTTTCGCCACGTTGGTATTGACCGCGTCTACGATATCATAGGTGGGAGCCGGATAACCTACACTGAAAGCGCCAAAGTATCCGAAGGTATCTTCCACAAGATAGTGGGCGGTGTAGGTGAACTTGGCGCCCTTTGAGAGGCCGGCCAGAGCGCGTCCCTCGGTTTCGGTGGAGACATTGTAGTTTTCCTCGATATAAGGGATGGTATATTCTGTCAGATTTTCACACAGTTCCTCATCAGTGCCCGCAGAAATGTCAATGGCAACCATAATAAATTCTTCGCATATTCCATCGGCTGTCAGGCGGTCCACAATGTTTCCGGCATTGCCCTGATGGAACCAGTCGCCCTCTTCTCCGCCGCCGCCATGGGCCAGGTACAGTACTTTGTAAGGCTCCTCACGGTCTGCGTCATAACCTGCCGGAAGATAGATTTCTACCTGCTGCGTGGCTGTCTCGCTGCCCTCATAGGTATAACCTTCGTAGGTATCCCAGATCAGGGTGCCGCGATCCTCCTCATTTTCGGCCGGAAAAACGAAGGTCCAGTCGTCTGTTTCAGCCTGTTTGCTTTCGTCATAGGGAACGTAGAACTGGCTTCTGGTCTGGGAAGCACCCAGGGTATTGCAGTAAGGAATGTTGGCCGGATCAGTAATTACTTCCTCATTTCCTTCCTCATCCACAACGATGTACTGATACAGATAGGAACCTCCGGGCAGATCTACGCTGATGGTCCATGCGCTGCTGTCCTCGTCCTTTGTCATATCCTCCACATAGCCGGCATCACCGTATCGAGCCAGTCCTGGCTCCCAGTTTTCCGGAGTATAGAGATGATCGGGATCCACAATGTCGCCGTCCTCGTTCAGGCGGCCGCCGGAATAGCAGTATTCATCACCGGGCCGGTAGAAAGTGAAGCCTCCCTGGATTTTCACGCCCGCCGCTTCCTCGTTATAGTAGGTGAATGTGGCGGTATAACCGGTTTTGGAATCTTCGTTCGCTTCCACCACAACGCCGCCTTGATCTGTATTTTCTTCCGCGGAGGCTGGGAGAGCAAGCAGCGCTAAGCTGAGTGTTGTGGTGGTCATCATTGCTGTAAGCATTCTTTTCTTCATGGTTTGTCCTCCTTTGATTATAAGT
>DBFBJF010000087.1:0-2673 GCA_048203265.1 Candidatus Merdiplasma sp. | reverse complement strand
AGATAAGATTACACTGGGGACGAGAAAGGTTTCCATTGAATTTCCCGGCGTGAAGGCGCTTTCGAATGTGGACTTTGAGATTCAGACCGGCACGATTCATGCGGTGATGGGCGCCAACGGCGCGGGAAAATCCACTCTGATGAAAGTGTTGTCAGGGGCAAATCCCGGGTACACCGGAGAAGTATTATATAATGGCCAGGCGGTGGAGGTGAGAACTCCCGTTGCCGCGAAAAAGCTGGGGATTCAGATTGTGTACCAGGAAGTGGATACCGCTCTGATTCCCAATCTGACTGTAGCAGAGAATGTAATGTTCAACGATACGGTTATGAATATGAAAGGAAAGCTGTTTATGAACTATGGAAAGCTTCGCAGTGAGGCGAAGGAAGTTCTGAAACAGTTAAACGTAGATATTGATGTGAGGCGCATCTGCAGTTCTCTGTCCCTGGCACAAAAACAGATGGTATTGATTGCCAGGGCGATTCAGAATACCTGCAATTTTCTGATTTTGGATGAGCCCACAGCGCCTCTGTCCGATACGGAGACGGAGGAGCTTTTCCGGGTGGTGAACCATCTGAGGGATACCCAGAATATGGCGATTATCTTTATCACCCACCGCATTCACGAGGTGCTGCGCATCTGTGACAGCTATACGGTGATGCGGGGAGGAGAGGTTGTGGATACCTCGCCCATTACGCCCCAGACCACTTCCAAGGAGATTGTGGATAAGATGCTGGGCCGGTCCTTTGAGGAAAATTTCCCCAAGGAGGTGTGCGACATCGGAGAGAAGAGCTTTGTAGTGGAACACCTGACGGAACGGGAGGGCCGGGTGAAGGATGTGAGCCTGTATGTGCGCAAAGGAGAGATTGTTGGCCTGGCAGGCCTGGTGGGAGGCGGAAAGACGGAGCTGTGCAAGACTATTTTCGGCGCATACAAGAAGTCTTCCGGAAAGATTATGCTCAACGGAAAGGAGCTGAACATCAAAAAGCCGGCGGATGCGGTGAAAAACCGGATTGCTCTGGTTCCCGAGGAGCGGCGTAAAGAGGGCGTCCTGGTAGGTGAGACGGTGACCTTCAATCTGGCTGCCGCATCCCTGAACCGGTTCTGCAACGCCATCTTTGTCAACACAAAAGCCACGGAGAAAAATGCCCGGAATTTTGTGAAAAGTCTGAGTATCAAGACACCATCCACCAGACAGAAGGTGGCTTACCTCTCAGGAGGAAATCAGCAGAAGGTGGCCGTGGGAAAATGGCTGGCTGCAGACTGCGATGTATACATCTTTGACGAGCCCACCAAAGGCGTGGATGTGGGAGCGAAACAGGAAATTTTCCATTTGATCAATGAGATTGCCAAGGCTGGGAACTGCGTGATTTATGCCACCGGCGAGAACTCGGAGCTGCTGTCCATCACAGACCGCATGTATGTCATGTTTGACGGTAAAATCATGGCCGAGCTGGAGACAGCCAAGACAAACGAGACGGAAATTATGCACTATGCCACCGGCGCCAGCCAGGTGGGAGAGCGGTCATGATTTCAACGTCAAAAAATACATCAGCCGCGGCGAAGATGCCGGCGGCATTCTTGAAATGACGGGAGGAGAAACTTATGCAAAATTCTGCATCTTTCAGGAAGGCGGGGAAGCTGTTTGTAGACTGGGCTGCGGTCATTGTGCTGATCGTTTCGGTTATCATCTTCACCATCCTGCGCGGTGGCGCCTTCTTTTCAGTAGCAAACCTGATTAATATTTTCCGTGCCATGTCCACCATGACCATCTTTGCTCTGGCGGCCACGGTATCCATGGCGCCGGACGGCTTTGATATGGCGGCAGGAACATTGGGTTCCTTCTGTGCCTACGTGTTTGCGTCCTGCTTTCTGTGGTTCGCCATGCCGCTGTGGCTGTCCATCGTAATCACCATTGTGTTTGCCATGGTGATGTATTTGCTGAATATGTTCCTGATCCTGGTATGCAAGGTCCCGGATATGCTGGCCACCTGTGCGCTGCAGTTTGTGCATCAGGGCCTGGGGCTGGCGTTTACCGGGGGCAGCGCGGTATCCGCAGGTATGAGCACCCCGGGATGGGCCACCGCCTTAAAGGGCGGAGACAGCTCACCCCTCCGTTCCGGCTGGACGGAGGCATCCCAGAATATCGGAAAATCGCCCTACATTATCATTATCATGCTGCTGTGCGTGGTTCTGTGCTTCATTTTGCTGGAACGGACGAAATACGGACGTTATCTGTACGCCATGGGCGGAAATAAGATGGCGGCCAGACTTTCCGGCATCGACGTGAAGAAGATGCGTTTCATGGCAGGTATGTTCGCGGCCCTCTTCATCGCCATCGGCGGTATCGTGGTTTGTTCCCGAAACTCGGCTGCGCAGATCAATGGCTCGGACAGTTATCTGATGAGTTCCCTGGCCGCGGTGTTTATCGGCCGAAGTGTGGGAGGCCGGGAGAAATACAATGCGCTGGGTACCGCCATCGGCGCGCTGCTGATCGCGGTGCTGGAGAATGGTATGACCATGTGCGGCGTGGTGTACTACATTTTGCCGGCAGTGAAAGGCGCGGTACTGTGCCTGGCCCTGATTGCGGCATACATAACCAGCAAAGAGGATTGAGAAAACAAAGGCCTGCGGGAGCGTAAGCCCCGGGGCCAGGGCAGGGGTGCTGTGCGATAC
>DBFBJF010000086.1:0-8599 GCA_048203265.1 Candidatus Merdiplasma sp. | reverse complement strand
CCCTCCATCCATCTGCCGTATCTACTGTACATGATTCCGTGTAGCTATCGGGCTTCATCTTGACTTGCAGACTTACCCTCATGCACAGCCTTTTATACGGTTTCTGTCCGTCAGACCAGAGGTTTGCCCGTGGGTTAGTATATTTCCCACATCCGGCTTCCTTCAGATTTGCAGTCACCTGCAACACCCTTGCCTTCGGCTGTATCCTTCCCGCTACCGGGCGGATTTGGGACTTGCACCCGCTAGAAACGTGCGCCGCCAGGCGCACAAGTCAAAGAGACCGCTGCAAAATTCGCAACGGTCCCTTCTATCCACATAAACCTGTTATCTCTATAAGCAGCGCTTCAGCTCCGCAAGCCTTTTTTGGAACATTTCCGCCTCCTTCTTTCTGTCACCGAATTCGGCCATATCCATTTCCCTGATTTGGGGCAGTCCGATTTTTTTCACTGCCTCCACTGCGGCTTCCCGCTGTGTCATCTTTGCAGGCAGGACGGTCTGGCAGTTTGCTCCTTCCAGCGTGTCGTAGGATTGAAAACACTGATTAAAATCCATAATGGGATACAATGACACATAATCATTCGTGTCATTGTCCACCAGGAACCCCCAATTTTCGGGATGCCTGTCTGTATTTCCGGTGAGGTAATCCACAATATTCATTCCATAATACGTATCGGGATCAATCCTTTTGCACACTTCCAGTGTATCCAGATCATGATTGCAGGCATAAATGTCAAAGGCCATTTTCGAAACCATGGACTGCTTTTTTGATGTAACCAGGCTGCTCTCGCTTACCCGCACGCCCTCAAAAAAAGCTTCTCTGTACACAACCTGACGCACGGCAAAGCACTGGCAGATCCGGCTGGCAAGCAGTTCTCTTTCCACCGCGTCCTCATCTCCATCCTTCAGCAGCCGGAAACCGCCCTGATCCCTGATCCACGCTTTGGGGAAACATCCCTTTGTGGAAAGATCCTGTGCCAGTTCCCTGTTTGTTACCGTCATCTGCCGGCCCCTCAGAGAAATTTCAACAACAGCCCTGTTTAGCGTATTATCATACAGATTTATCTGCTGAAACGTTATGTTTTCGCCCCTTTTCCTTACCCAAAATACATCCGTAAGGGAAACGCAGTGATAGGAAAGAGAAATGCTGGCACGCTCCCTGTCCGTTACCGCCTGCACGGCCCCGATGCTGTTTAATATCTCTTTCGCGTATTTCCTGTCCAGCGACAAGACCCTGGAGGCGCACCAATGATAGAAATTCGTAAGGTTGTTGACCCTTACGTCAATATCGGTGTCTGAGTCTTCCTGCTCCAGATAGAGATCATAGGGCATAAATTGATGGTTCAGGATCTCCACCATTCCGGATGAGGACACCCGGGCAACAACCTGCTCCATGTGCAGTACCTCATATACCATCACCCGGCGCCTATGATCAGAATCAGTATTTGTATTTAATTCACGGTTTAATTCTCCCATATGCCGGTCCATTGCCCCCTCTCGTTTCTATTTTTTCCAAAAGTATCATATGAAATCTTCTTTTCTCCTGTTATTTATGGTAACATGAAAATATCACCCTTGTAAAGTGCTGCCTGGCCGGCAACGCACGGCTCACAGGCTCCATACATGAACGGAAAAGCGGTCTTGTCCGGTCCTTCGGCATCATGACACGCTGTAAACAACGATGGCCGCATACAGCAGCACTGTCACCAGGGTATGAACCGATAGGGATGTGGATACATACTCTCCGTCCTCTCCCACATCCGCGAAGATGGGAATGATAAACGGCGCCGGCAACGCATAGAGTATCATCAGGGCAATCTCCAGCTCCTTGTCAAAGGGGAACAGCTGGAAAATAATCAAATTGCCGGCCGCCAGCAGCACCGCCATAATCACCAGGCGGAACAGGATGGTCTTTGCCACCGGAAGCAGCAGCTCCCTCTTTAAATTCAGCTCATATCCCACCATCAGCAGCACAATGGCGCTGATGGGCGCCGTAAATATGCCAATGACAGAGCTGACAATTTTCCCCGCCTCTGAGCTCATCACCAGATTTCCGATTCCGAAAGCCCCCAGCACAATTCCCAGGGCCATCCCCAGGAAACATTTGTTGGAAAACATATTCTTCAGCAGGGATTTTGCCTCCACCTTCCCGCCGTCCACCGAGGTCAAAAGCCCCAGCCATGCCGTGTAGGCAAACACCGTCTGCCCCAGATCCACCGCGGCAAACCCGGTCTGGCTGCCCACGATCAGTCCGTACAGCGCATATCCCAGCATCCCGCCCTCAGCGCTGGCCAGCAGGAAAGGAAGAAACTTCCCATAGGGCTTTACGAACCGGCGCAGAAGAAAACCCACCGCGATAGCAATGCCAAATCCGATATACACCACCAGAAATACCACCACTACCCGCAGACTGTAGCTGGCGGTAAAAAAGGCATTGAAAAGCATCACAGGGAGCAAAATATCCCCCAGCAGGGCTTTCAGCCCCTTCAATCCATTCATATCAAAGATCTGTTTTCTGTTGCACAGATACCCCACACCGATCATAACCAGTACAGGGAGCACCATCTGAATCACCTGCAGCTGCATATTTCCTCCTCATTTTTAAAAGAGCGGATGCCCCGTTGAGTCAAGCACCGTACTCTCCTCTCCGGACGCATCCGCATTCCTTTCTGTAAAATCTTTTCTCATTCCATATTCATGCCAGAGCCGTTACCCTGCGTCTCTGGGGCCTTATTTTTTCCCCGGATCAGTGAATCATATCCTGGTAGAACTCGTAAGCCTGGGTATCTGTGTAACCTTCATGGACAATCTTAGCCACAGCCTGGGCCATCTCCACGGGATGCTCACTCTGGAAAATATTCCGGCCCATGTCCACGCCTCTGGCTCCCTTGGAAATAACGGTGTAAGCCAGGGTCAGGGCATCCTTCTCCGGAAGTTTCTTGCCGCCGGCCACCACAATGGGTACCGGGCAGGCCGCCACGATCTCCTCGAAATTGTCACAGTTGTAGGTTTTCACCAGCTGCACACCCATCTCCGCCACAATGCGGGTAGCCAGCTTAAAGAAACGGTCCGTCCTCTCCATGTCTTTGCCCACAGCCACCACGCCCAGAGTGGGAATGCTGTAGCGCATGCCGGCATTGATCACTCTGGAAAGGTTGTCAATGCTGGACAGCTGTCCGTCAGCTCCGATAAAGGTCTGAACCGCCATACAGTCCGCATTCATACGGATAGCATCCTCAATATCCACTGCCACCACCTCATGGGAGAGGTCATCGTTGAGCATAGAAGAACCGGAAGATACCCGAAGAGCAATTCCCTTTGTGATCTCAGGCGGAACGCAGGTGCGGATAGCTCCTCTGGTTCCCATAAACACGTCCACATAGGGAGCCAGCTTCGGAAGCAGCAGATCCAGCCTCTCCAGCCCGGCCGTAGATCCCATAAAATATCCATGGTCAAAGGCAAACATCACAGAGTTGCCGCTCTTCGGATTAAAAATGTTGGAGAGATGCTTTTTCATTCCCCAGTCCAAACTGTTTGCGCCTTTTACATAGAAGCCCTCCTGGTTTGCGAACGGTACTCCCACATGATAATCTTTTGCTACTTTCAGCCCATCTTTATCTGCCATTTTTCAGTCCTCTTTTCCTTTCAAAATATTGATGGTCCGGGCCTTGAAACCCGTCAATGGAGCTGCCGCTGAAATATTTTTGCGGCAGCTCCACTCAGTTGTCAAAGGAAGCGCTGATCCATCAGCATTTCCTTAGAAATTATAATCGTTCATGTTGGACTCGTCAAATACAACACGCTCCGGAAGTAATACCACACCATTATTCACATCAGCAGTCTCCGCGCCCTCTGCGATGCTGTCGTTTGCCTCTACAGTCACGTCACCGATTTCCGGAATGGAGATGGTATCGCCAACTTTCACTTCATTTCCGGCAGCCAGGTATGCAGCCACATAGCAGCCCATAGCACCCTGAACCTTGCAGTCCCACAGACCCCACTCGTAAAGGATGCCTGCCTCACAGTAATCCTTGATGGAGTTGGGAGAAGCGAAACCGGTGATAGTGATGGTATCTCTGTCAAGTCCTGCGTTCTGAGCAGCCTGCAGCTGGCCCGGAAGCGCGGTGGAGTCATTGCAGATAATCAGATCGATGTCAGAGTGATCTGCCAGAACCGCGGCGCCGATGGTCACAGCCTTCTCGGAATCCTGCTCACTGTAGTAGTTGTCAGGTGCCACATTCTCCCAGTTGGGATAATTTTCAGCAATATAAGCCTCACCGGCTACCTGCCAGGAGTTCTGGTCGGTAACGGTTGCCTGAGAGTAATGCCAGCAGTATTTGATGGCATCGTTGGCCGGATCTTTTCCTCTCTTGGTGAGGGCATCCACACTCATGTCAACCAGCATCTGGCCCAGCACATCGGGCGTTCCCTGAGATACCATCAGCGCACGGTCCTCCACGTTTGCGTCAGAGTCCCAGGTACACACAACCACGCCGGCATCCGCCGCCTCTTTCAGGGCATCGGATACGCCTGCCGCATCCACTGTGGAGATACAGATGGCATCCACACCAGTGTTGATGGCCTGATGGATTACCTCAACCTGCTCAGCGGCTCCCGCCACCGCATTTCCCATGTACTCCACGTTAATGCCCCACTTCTCCGCATACTCCTGGGCACCATCGTTGGCTGACTCAAAGAACGCGTTTCCTGTCACCTTGGGGATAAACGCCACTGTCAGTCCCTCTACGGATTCAGCCTGGGCAGTCATTCCCAGTGCGCCGATCGTCATAGCTGCGGCCACCAGGCCTACCATGGTCTTTCTTCTCATAAATACTTCCTCCTTTAATAATTATATAGTTTTTATATCCAGAGGCCTCGCCTCCAAACACCGCGTTTTTTACCCTTCCTGTGTCTTCTTCCCCCTTAGCCTCATCAAAAGGCCCACAAAGGAAGGCTTAGACGCCAGGGAGCGTCCCAAAACCACCACCAGCAGCAATACTCCCACCGGAATATCCAGATACTGGGTGCCCACTTTAAAGCACAGGGGCAGTCCGAAGCGCAGCAGTCCGATCACCATGGATGCCAAGGCCGTCCCCACCACGTTTCCCTTTCCGCCGGTACTAAGCGTTCCGCCCAGCACCACCGCCGTGATGATGTTCAGAGTGAAATTGGATCCCAGGTCACTCTTGGACGTTCCCAGGTACGCCGTCAGCACGATACCGGCTACGGCCGCGCTCAGCGCTGACAGAATGTAGGTGCTCATAATCACCCGCCGGGTGTTAATGCCGGAATACTCCGCCGCCTTCTGGTTTACCCCCACCAGGAACACCCTTCTGCCGTACTTGGACCGGTGAAGCACCAGGTAGGCAACCACCACCAGCACCAGGAAAATCACCAGCTGGCTGGGAATCATACCGAAAAATTTGTACTTGGATATGATCTTAAAATAATCCGGGAATCCGCTGATCCCCTGATAGCTGGCCGTGGAGGCCAGATTGGACACCAGCAGGGCAATGCCCGCGTACAGGAAGCTGCCGCCCAGCGTCACCACCATGGCCTGCACCCCGCAGTAGGCAATGAAGAAGCCGGAGAGCGCCCCACAGAGCACTGCCGCCGCAAGAGCAATCAACACCGATACCCATACATTGCATCCGAAATCCTGCCAGGTCACACCGATAATAATGGACGTCAGCCCTACAATGGAACCCGCCTGGATATCAATGCCCCCCGTGATCATGACAAAAGTCACGAACAGAGAGATAATGCAGATGGACATGAAATCGTTCATGCTGTTAAACAGCAGGGCCGGACGGAGGAACTTGGGATTGGCCGCGCCAAATATCACAAACTCCGCCACTAAGATCAGAATTAGCACCATCTGCCAGCTTCTGAGAAATTCTTTGACCTTTTCGGAAAAGGATTTATTCATGATCCGTTCCTCCCTTCCCTGCCGCGTCCGCGGACAGCGTCCGTGCCGCCAGCCGCTGCCGGCGGTTCTTCTCAGCCGCGTTCCTCTGCATCAGCGCATCCACCACCACGATGGTGATCAGCATCACACCGGTGATGGTATTGTCATAGGTGGAGCCCAGCTGCATAAACACCAGCAGACGGCTGATACTGGCCATGATGACTGCGCCGATGGTGGCGCCGATGACACTTCCCACTCCGCCGCTTAAGCTGATACCGCCCAGCACGCAGGCCGCCACCGCCTTCATCTCATATCCGTTTCCCGATGTGGCCGTCACAAAGCCGATGCGGGAGGAAAATACAATTCCCGAGATGGCCGCCAGGATGCCGCACAGTATGTAGGCTACCACCTTGGTCTGGGTAGCCGGGATGCCCACCAGGGTCGCCCCCGCGGGATTGTCTCCCACCGCGATGAAATAGCGGCCCCGCTTTGTCTTTTTCAGCAGAATATGTATAGCAATTACCGCCAGGGCTGTCACCACAAAGTTTACCGAGATGCTACCCACAAAGGTAGCAGTATACAGCTGCTTGAATTCCGCCGGCAAATTTTCCACCCAGGCGCCTCCGGTGTACACATACATCATGCCCCGCATCACTCCGTTGGTTCCCAGAGTGAAAATCAGGGAGGGCACATTCATCACCGCCACGCCCCATCCGTTAAACAGGCCGATGGCAGCTCCGATGAGGATCCCCACCGCGAAAGCCAGGAACCAGTTCTGTCCGTCCCGCAGCATGGAGGAAACCACCGTGGCGGTAAAGCCCAGGTTGGCTCCCACCGATACGTCGATCTCGCCGATGAAGATGGCGAATGCCATGCCCACCGAGATAATGATATAAACCACGCTCTCATTAAAACAGGCCACAATATTGTCCGCCGTCAGGAATCCCGGGTTCATGATACCCACAATGAGAAACAGAGCAATCAAAAACAGAAAGCTGGTAATTTCCCTTGACTTCAAAATCTTCTTCATGCCTCCACCTCCGACTGTTCCGTAATCCCGAAGGCGGCCGCCATCAGTTTATCCTGATTAATGTCGTCGCCTGTAAATTCCCCGTTGATCCGGCCCTGGCATACGGTCATCACCCGGTCAGACAGTTCCACAATCTCCTCCATATCCGAGGAGATCAGAAGGACTGATACGCCCTCCTCCCGCAGCTCATGGATAATGGAGTACACATCCCCTCTGGCCGCCGCGTCAATACCCCGGGTGGGCTCGTCCAAAATCACCAGCTTGGGCGAGGTGGAGAGGCTTCTTCCGATCACCACCTTCTGCTGGTTTCCTCCGGAGAGGCTTCCCGCAAGCTGGGACTGTCCGGTAACCTTGATGCGGAAGTGATCCACATACTTCTGGGTCATCTGATACTCTTCCTTCCTATTAAGGAAGAAGGTTCCCATGGACTTCTCCGCCAGCATGGCGCTGGTGGTGTTGGCCGCAATATCACTGATTTTAAACAGACCGTGAAGATGTCTGTCCTCCGGCACATAGTTCAATCCCGCCTCAATCACTTTCCTGGTGGAGAGGCCGGTAATGTCCCTGCCGTCCAGAATCGCTTTTCCTCCCAGCACCTTATCCTTTCCGAATACCGTGGTGGCAAGCTCTGTTCTTCCCGCTCCCACCACACCGGCCAGGCCCAAAATCTCTCCCGGATATACCTTCAGGGAAATGTCTGTAAACCCGTATCCGCTGTAATGCTGAAGTTCAAACACCGGCTTGGCGTTCTCGTAGTCCACCGGCTTAATCTGCTGCTTCAGCGAATCCTCCTTTTCCTGGGCATCCGGCGGCAGCAGTCCCTTCACCAGCATCTCCCTGGTGAACTCCTCCACCTTGCCCCTCACAGGAATCTTCCCATCCCGCATAATCGCCACATCCGTGGCGATCTCAAACACCTCGGAGAGACGGTGGGTAATGTAGATAATTCCGATCCCCTTCGCCTTCAGCTCGTTGACACTCCGAAACAGGCTCTCCACCTCGTCGAAGGTCAGGGCACTGGTGGGCTCGTCCAGGATCAAAATCTGAGCGTGTCTGAGAAGGCCCCGCAGGATCTCCACCATCTGCTGCTCCGCGATGGAAAGACTGCTGGCTTTTCTCCCCAGATCCAGCTTCCATCCCACTCCCTTCATCACTTCCACCAGCTCTCTGTGAAGCTCCGCGTTTTTCTTGTGAAAGCCGATCACTATATTTTCTTCTACCGTCATATTGGGAAAGAGCATCGGTTCCTGCGGCACCATGTAGATGCCGTTCGCCAGGGCAGCACTGGTCTTGCTGGATGTCATCTTCTCACCCTTCACGTAGATCTCACCCCGGTCGTGCTGGTAGATGCCCATAATAATCTTCATCAGCGTACTCTTCCCGGCACCATTTCCTCCGATCAGCGCCAGAACCTCACCTTCATTCAAATCCAGGCTGATTCCCTTCAGAACAGCGTTCATACCAAAAGCCTTATAGATGTTTTTGATATTCAGAAGCGCTTTTTCCGGCAAAACAACTCCTCCCTTCAACCCTTCAACAAATGTTTTTTATCAGAAATAATGTTTTATCTTACTATACGATGAATCACTGTATTTGTCAATACAAAACTTTGGCTATATTGACGAACTAATTTCTGAACAAAAAAGTTTTTTTATACAAAATAC
>DBFBJF010000085.1:0-3728 GCA_048203265.1 Candidatus Merdiplasma sp. | reverse complement strand
CTGCACCTCCTGTGAAACTTTGCAAAATACCATAGTTGATCTGACATAGAAATATCATACCACATAACATAGTATTTGATACTATGTTATGTGGTTATCATACTCCTGTTTCCGTAAAAATGCAATCAAAAGTTACGGTGAGCCATCGCTGCTTTTTAAAATCGCCCTGCCCCGTATGGGAAAATTTTATGAAGTGAGTTCTTGACAAGAAAAAAAACTGCTGATATATTAATATTAGTACTAATGACTATTATTGGAGGATGCTCTATGGCTACATTAAAATACAGCAGACAGAGAGAATCCATCAAAAATTTTCTGGCCGGGCGGAAGGATCATCCCACTGCCGAGACCATTTACAGTTGTCTTCGAGAAGAACAGCCCCGGATCAGTCTGGGAACCGTATACCGTAATCTGGCGCTCCTCACGGAGCTGGGAGAGATACGGAAGATTTCTACCGGTGACGGCCCGGATCATTTTGATGGAGATATGTCGCAGCATCATCATTTTATATGCAGATGCTGCCATCAGGTGAGTGACCTGCGGATGGAGAATATCGATCATATTCTGGAAAGCGCCAGGAAGGATTTTCAGGGACAGATCGAAGGCTACGTGGCAAATTTTTACGGACTTTGTGAGGAATGCAAAAAAACGAATGAAAAACGGGAAATAAGCCTTGACATGAGTCAGAAAACGTGTTAATGTAATTTCAGTAATTATTACTAATTACAAGAGCAGAGCCTATATTTAAAAGAATATTTCTGCTCAGTATCTCAAAAACTCAAATATGACATAAAGGAGAAGAAGATTATGGCAAAATTTGTATGTAAGGTATGTGGATATGTTTATGAAGGAGATGCCGCTCCGGCAGTATGTCCTATTTGTAAGGCACCCGCTGAGAAATTTGAGGAGATGAAAGAGGGCACCATGACTTGGGCTTGCGAGCACGAGGTTGGCATTGCCAAGGGCGTAAGCGAGGAGATCATTGCCGGACTGAGATCAAACTTTGAGGGCGAGTGCTCTGAGGTTGGTATGTATCTTGCTATGGCAAGAGTTGCTCACAGAGAGGGTTATCCCGAGATCGGTCTGTACTGGGAGAAGGCTGCTTATGAGGAAGCTGAGCATGCTGCTAAGTTTGCCGAGATGCTGGGTGAGGTGGTAACCCCCAGCACCAAGAAGAACCTGGAGATGAGAGTTGAGGCTGAGAACGGCGCTACCGCTGGTAAGCTGGAGCTGGCTAAGCTGGCGAAAGAGCAGAATCTGGATGCAATCCATGACACGGTTCACGAGATGGCAAAGGATGAGGCTAGACACGGAAGAGCATTCCAGGGCCTTCTGGATCGCTATTTTAAATAAGAAGAAAAGCGTTGAAAAACGCCGGAAAGGAGCTGCCGCATTGCGACAGCTCCTTTCCTTTTGCGAGGAGCCGGTGTATTCGGTTATCTGTGAAGGAATCGGCCGGCCCGCTGGGATAACGGGAATATGTAACGTAACGAAACTGTAATAATTTTACCCTGTAGATATGAAACTTACAGAGCAATGGGATAAAATTCTGCCAATCATCCCCTTTCATTAAGGAAAAATTAACCTAATTTGATAAATATTAAAAAACATGGCAAAAGACTTGACATAATTGTTGCGATTTGTTATGATAGCCATGTAATAAATGTAATAAATTTGTAATAATTAGAAATATATGTGGAGGCGGAGATAAATGATGAAGAAGGGGATCGCGAGATTTACAGCATTCTGTATGGCAGCGGGTATGACGTTTGGCGGAAGCGGAATCGTGTCATATGCCACTGGCACGGATATTGCTCTGGTGGGAGTCAGCAGTACTACCAGTGCCAGCGTCCCGGCCGAGACAGAGAGCGAAACACAGCAGACAGAGGCAGAAATGACTCAGAGCGAGACAGAGACAACTGTTCCGGAGGATGCGGCAGCCGAGGCAGGGGAGAGCGCGGATGCGGCAGCAGAGACAGAGACTGCCACCGAGACGGAAGTCGAGACAGAGGCAGCGCTGGATACCAGCATGGTAAATACCACCGGTTTCGCTAAGTGTAACGAGTACGTGAATATCCGCTCAACGCCGGACATCGAGGGAGAGGTGATCGGCAAGCTGGCCAACAACGCGGCAGTTTATATTCTGAGTGTGGATGAGAACGGCTGGTATAAAATACAGTCAGGAAATGCGGAAGGCTACGTTGCCTCCCAGTACATAGCCACAGGCGCTCTGGCGGATGAGACTGCGTCAGAGGTGGGATACCAGGTGGCGGAGGTTGGCGCCGAGGTGTTGAATGTGCGGGCGGAAGCCAGCCAGGACTCCGAAATTATTACTACCGTGACCAATACCCAGGAAGTAGAAGTGGTGGAGGATTACGGTGAGTGGTTGAAAGTGGCAGTGGATTCTGACTGCTACGGATATGTATCAGCCGATTATGTGAACACCGAGACTTACTATAAGGTTGCGGAGACTGTGGAGGAAGAGCAGGCGAGACTGGAGGCTGAGTATCAGGCATATCTGGAGGAGCAGGCTCAGGCAGAGGCGGAATACCAGGCATATCTGGATGCCCAGGCTGCTCAGGCAGCAGCGGATGCCGCAGCTCAGGCCCAGGCGGAAGCAGATGCGGCATATCAGGCCCAGCAGCAGGCCCAGGCGGAAGCAGACGCCGCATATCAGGCTCAGTTGGATGCCCAGGCAGCAGCAGACGCGGCGGCGCAGCAGACGGTGGATGCTCAGGCCCAGGCAGAGGCACAGTATCAGGCATACCTGGACGCCCAGGCAGCAGCAGATGCGGCGACTCAGCAGGCAGATGAGCAGGCTGTGATCGATACAGCGGCAGAGGCTCAGGCACAGTATCAGGCATACCTGGAGGCTCAGGCGGCAGCAGATGCGCAGGCTCAGGCGGAGGCAGACGCAGCGGCCCAAGCTCAGGCGGAAGCGGATGCGGCAGCCCAGGCTCAGGCGGAAGCGGAGGCAGCGGCTCAGGCTCAGGCGGAAGCGGATGCGGCAGCCCAGGCTCAGGCAGAGGCAGAAGCCCAGGAAAGCCAGGACTATTATGAGGAGAGCTATGAGGATGTTTATGTGGAGGATACCACGGATAACGGCAGCTATGAGGATACTTCCTCCAGCTACAGCGCAGGACAGTCCATTGTGGACTATGCGGTTCAGTTTGTGGGAAATCCTTATGTGTACGGCGGCACCAGCCTGACAAACGGTGCGGATTGTTCTGGATTTACCCAGTCTGTATTTGCAAACTTTGGCATCGGGCTTCCCAGAACGGCTGCGGAGCAGTATAACAGTGGAACTCCGGTGGATTTAAGCCAGATTCAGGCAGGAGACCTGCTGTTCTACAGTAACGGCGGCGGTATCGGTCATGTAAGTATTTATATGGGGAATGGTCAGGTGGTTCACGCCAGCAGTTCCACCACCGGGATCATTATCTCCGATTACGGATACAGAACTCCTGTAGGGGCAAGACGCTACTGGTAGGAGATCAGACATATAGAAACGAGAAGAAACGAGAAAAAGATGTCCATTGCGGGCATCTTTTTTTGTTTCAAAACTGTGTTCCTGTGAAACAAACTTCTCTATCTGATTGTCATGGGGAACCACAGGCGGTGAGCGATGCGCAATATGCGCGGCAAAAGGAAAAAGTTTGATTTCAGAGAAAATGTTCAGAAAACTTATTTTTTAAAATCGAAGAAATAGAAGGCGAAAATGTCAGAAT
>DBFBJF010000084.1:0-2823 GCA_048203265.1 Candidatus Merdiplasma sp. | reverse complement strand
AAAAGGGGCCGGGGGAATCCGGAGCTGACGGCGTTTCTGGGAGAAAAATGTGTCAATGTGGACGTAAACAGCATGAAACCGCTGGATACCTGTGTCACCCCGTCTCGGTGATTCAGGAAGCGGAGGAACTGGCTGCCGATGCCTTCGGAACTGCCCATGCCTTTCTGATGGTGGGGGGACCACCAGTTCGGTGCAGAGTATGGTGCTTACCGTCTGCAAACGATGGAACGCATTTTTATTTCGGCACCTCTATGCCGGTGTCAACCATGGAGGCCAGAGCGGATATGGCCTCCGTGTCCATGCACAAAAGCAGCGGCAGCCTGACCCAATCCAGTCTGCTTCTGTGCGGACCGGGAGTTTACGCCGGCTATGTGCGGCAGATCATCAATATGACGCAGACCACCTCCGGCAGCTATCTGTTGATGAGTGGCCTGGATATTTCCTGCAGGAACCTGGCCATGCGGGGCCGCCAGGTTTTTCATCAGGTGGAAGATATGGCGGAATATGCCAGGGAGGAAATTAATACCATTGGCGGTTACTATGCCTTTGGAAAGGAACTGTGCAACGGAAATTCTGTTTTTGATTTTGTCCCACCAAGCTGTCTGTCAATACCCGCAGCATCGGCCCGGCCGGAATTGAGGTATATGATCTGCTGCGGGACGAATATGACATTCTGATTGAGTTCGGCGATATTGGCAATATCCTGGCCTATCTCTCTATGGGGGACCGTGCCCAGGAGGCCTTTTACGCGGAGAAAGTCAGTCTTCCTCTGCGGGAGACAGAGGGGCAGGTCCGCAGCGAGTTTGTCATGTGCTATCCGCCCGGTATTCCGATCCTGGCCCCCGGTGAGAGGATTACAGGGGAAATCCTGGATTATATTGAATTCGCGAAAGCCAAAGGCTGCAGTATGACAGGTCCGGAGGATCCGGATATTTTGCGGCTGAACGTTTTGAGGAGGTTATTCCGATGGAACTGTGGTTCAGTGAGTTTCACACTAAGGACGTAAAACATTCCCTGCGGGTGCACATCTATTTTGAAAACGCGCTGCGTTTTATACGGAGAAGAGAAGCCAGATACGACCTGATCATTGTGGACTCCACCGATCCCTTTGGGCCTTCCGAGGGACTTTTTACCAAGGAGTTTTATGGCAGCTGCTATGCCGCTCTCCGGGAGGACGGCATCATGGTCAATCAGCAGGGAAGCCCCTTTTACGCGGAGGCTATGAAGCGCAGCCACAAGCGCATTGTCAGCACCTTCCCCATCAGCAAGGTGTATCAGGCCCACATTCCCACCTATGCCGCGGGATACTGGCTGTTTGGTTTTGCCAGCAAGAAATATCATCCAACCCAGAAACTGGATGTGGAGGCGTGGAACGCTCTGAATCTGCGCATCCGGTATTACACGCCCAGACTTCATGTGGGAGCGTTTGCCCTGCCTGCATTTCTGGAGGAAATGTTTACGGAGGTGGAAGCCGATGCCGCTAAAGCCTAACGACGTACAGCCCCTATCAGGATGCGGATCTGACGGATTTTGCGGTGTTTGACAGCGGAGATTTGGAACTGTGCTTTGGAAGCAGTGAGAAGGCCCTGGAGGCTATCCGGGAGAGGGCCAGGGAAATTTTGACTGACGAAAAGCTGCCGCTGATGATGGGAGGGGAGCATCTGGTAACTCTGGGCAGCTTTCAGGCAGCTTTAGAGAAATACCCGGAAGTACATATCCTTCACTTTGACGCTCACGCTGATCTGCGGGACGACTATTTGGGAGCGAAACCCAGCCACGCCTGCGTGCTCAGGCGCTGTCAAGAACTCATTGGGGATGGGAGGATTCATCAGTTTGGCATTCGCAGCGGGGATCGGGAGGAATTCCGTTTTGCGGAAGCCCATACCGATATGCCCCGCTGACTCTGGACGGCCTGGAGGAGACTGTGGGAGAGCTGGAGCGGGAGAACCGGGCAGTGTACCTTACCATTGATCTGGATTGTCTGGATCCCTCGGTTTTTCCGGGGACGGGGACCCCGGAGGCAGGAGGGCTTTCCTTCCAGCAGCTTCTGACAGCGATCAGGCTGGCAGCCCGCTGCAATATTATGGGGCTGATGTGAACGAGCTTGCCCCTATGCTGGATCCCAGCGGCGTTTCCACGGCAACCGCCTGTAAGGTACTCCGGGAACTTCTGCTGTCAATATTGAAAAAATAAGAAAAAGGAGAAATGAACATGAGCAGAGTATTGGTTATTGGCTGCGGCGGCGTTGCGTCCGTTGCGATTCACAAGTGCTGTCAGGTCAGTCAGGTATTTACGGAGCTGTGCATTGCCAGCCGCACGAAATCGAAATGCGACAAACTGGCAGCGGAGCTGGCACAAAAAACTGACACGAAAATCACAACCGCCCAGGTAGATGCTGATCATGAGGAGCAGCTGGTCAGCCTGATGCAGTCCTATCAGCCGGATCTGGTGATGAATATTGCCCTGCCCTATCACTGGGCGGCCCCACCTGCCTTTCCGGTGACATCGTCGGCGACTACAGCTTTGACAGACCGCTGCGGGAGGGGGGAACTGCTGGTGTTTGGCGGTATGGCCATCTATACCACCTGTAAAAATAACACCTTTAATGGTATGACGCTGCCCGGTATCTGGATTCTGCGCCGGAGCGGAGAGCTGGAGGAACTCCGGAAATTCGGATACCGGGACTTCAAAATGCGGCTGGGACGTGATATCTGAACATGGGAGATCCGTGAATTTCGCCAATTCTGGTATGTTACTTTCCGTTGCTTGCCGCAACGGGGCAGATATGGTATCATTCAGTGAAAATTTTAAGAGGAGGTACTC
>DBFBJF010000083.1:0-8813 GCA_048203265.1 Candidatus Merdiplasma sp. | reverse complement strand
CAATAAAAATCAAAGCCCCGCAGCGCTGGCCAAATGGACGCACACGTGCGTCCGCCTGGCTCACTGCCTGCGGGAATAAAAAAAGACAGGAGTACCGAATGAATCTGAACAAAAACACCCTCTCCACCCAGATCTACCAGATTCTCCGGGAGGATATCCTCTCCCAGTCCATTCATCTGGGAGAAAAGCTGACCCTCAAGAATCTGCAGGCCAGGTTTCAGGTCAGTTCCACCCCCATCCGTGACGCCCTGACCCGGCTGAACGAGGAGGGGCTGGTGGAGTACTATTCCAACATCGGCGTCAACGTTATCTCGCTGACGGAGCAGGATCTGCAGGAACTTTACCAGTTTATGGGAGATCTGGACGCTCTTTCCATCCGCTACGCCTCCCGCCATCCGGACCAGGAGGGGCTGAGAAAAAGGCTGGAGGAAAACATCGCCCTGACCGCCGTCGTGGAAGAAAAGGATACGCTGACCGGTCAGGAAACCTCCGGCTGGATCAAGGCGTCAGATCATTTTCATCTGATGTTCTACGATTACGCGGACAACAGCCGCCTGACGGAGGCGGCGGACCGTCTGCGGGGACAACTCACCATATTCTCCAACGCCTATGAGCGGGAGGACCGTCCCCAGAGAGAAATTTTCCGTGAACATAAAAAAATATGGGAAGCCTACCGGCAGAAGGACTACTCTGCCGCGGCTTCCCTGATGAAGGAACACTTGAATCGTTCTCTGCTCTACGCAAAGGAGCTGTCACAAAAAATGCTCTAAATATTCTTCGATGACCAGGGCCACACCGTCCTCATCGTTGGTGAGGGTCACCCGGTCAGCTGCCTCCTTCAGAGCGGGGTGTCCGTTTCCCATGGCCACCCCCACTCCGGCATACCGGATCATGTCAATGTCATTCTGGGCGTCCCCGAAGGCCATCATCTCCTCCGGGGCGATCCCCAGAGTCCGGCCCAGCCATTCCAGCCCGCAGCGCTTTCCCCCCACCGTCTGGGACAGTTCCAGCAGCGTGGAGGCGGAGGAGGTGAGATAAAGCCCCGGCACCGCCTGCTCCAGTTTCTTCCACAGCTCATCCCGGATCTTCTCATCTCCCACCACCACCTGGACCGAGTCCAGCTCCGCCTGATGTTCCCGCATAAAATCCCTGATCTGTTCCACCGGTGTTCTGGTGGCCTGGACATAGAGGGCGGCATGATCCGTGGCGCCAAACCGCGCGGGATCCTCCACATAACATCTGGACGCGTAGGCCCGCCCCTCCCAGAAGGCCTCCATGGCCAGCTCCCGGGGGATCAGCTCCAGCAGCTGACCCACCACGGAAGGATCCATCAGAAACTCATGGCACCGCTCTCCTTCTGGAAGACGGTAGATGGCAGAACCGTTGGAGGTGACAGCGTAGCGGATACCGGGAACCTCCAAGATCGCAGCGGGGAGAGAGCCGAAGGAACGGCCACTGGCAATCACCACCCAGATTCCGGCCCGAATGGCCGCCAGAATGGCCTGTCTGGTCCGCTCAGAGAGGGATTTGTCCGTTCGCAGGGTGGTCTGGTCCAGATCCAGGGCGATCAGCTTTATCTTTTGTCCGTCCATCTCACTTCTCCTCCCCCATCTGCCGCCGCCAGAAGGCGGCCCGCTCCTGCTTTAACTCTTCTTGGAGCATCCCACCGTTCCACACCGCGTTCTGATCCGTCAGCACCGCCTTCAAAGAGACGGAGCCTCCCGTCTGCTTGAGACGGTCCAGAAATAATTCCAGCAAATCCTGGGAAAATCCCGCCATGACGATCATCTCCTCGTCCATGGAGCCGGCTTCCCTTTGCCTGACCATCATGGCCGGATTCATCCAGCCTCTGGCTCCCGCCAGCAGTCCCAGTGGGGCCTGAAGCTGATCTTTCGGCACCGCCACCGGCTTGATTCCCATCTCCAGGCACAGTCCCCGGATTTTTTTCATCTTTTCCGCATCCACCCCAAAGGCGAGAAGCGTCTCCTGCATGATTTCCATAATGTTAAGTTCCTTTCCATGTTCAGTCTCGTCAGGCGGCTCCCACAGCGCCCTACACTGCCCGATTCAGCCTGGTCGGATAGGCCTGTATAAACTCTCTCACCGGTCCGGATCCAGAAATCTTTACCGCCTGGGCGCCCCGTCCGAACACCAGGGTGGGCGCCTGCCGGATTCCGTATCTGGCCGTCAGCTCCGGCTCCTCCTCCGCCACAACTTTCCGATAGGGGACATCCGCTTCCCGCAGCAGGCGCTCCGCGATCCGGCAGTTGGGGCAGGTGGCAGTGGTAAACAGCAGCAGCTCCTCCGCGGAAGAGGCAGCCGGGGCCTCTTGCTGCCGGCAACCGCTTTCCTTCTCTGCCTCCTTTTTCTCCCGGCTCAGGCGGGACTGGCCCAGATCGTATACCTTCCGGTCCTGAAATTCCTGAAGCTTCCCGTCATTCCAGTTCTGCACCGGACGGTAGTAGCCGGTGATCCGGCTGTAAACCTCCGTCTTCTTTCCGCAGTGAGGGCAGACATAGACTTCCCCGGCCAGATACCCGTGATCCGCGCACACAGAATAGGTGGGAGACAGGGTGTAATAGGGAAGCTTATAATTTTCCGCGATCTTTCGCACCAGGCTGGCCGCTGCCCTCCAGTCAGGCAGCTTCTCCCCCAGGAAACCGTGAAACACGGTGCCGGAGGTGTAGAGGGTCTGCAGCTCATCCTGGATATCCAGGGCGGAGAACAGATCCTCCGTATATCCCACGGGCAGGTGGGAGGAATTGGTGTAATAGGGTGTCCCCTTTTCATTGGCCGTGATGATGTCCGGAAACTGCTCCTTATCGTGCTTGGCAAATCGGTAGGTGGTGGATTCCGCCGGGGTGGCCTCCAGATTATACAGATCTCCGTACTCCTCCTGGTAATCGGAGAGCCGCTCTCTCATATGGTTCAGCACATCCCGGGCAAAGGCCTGGGTCTCGGGATGGGTCAGATCTTTGCGCAGCCACCGGGCATTCAGACCGGCCTCGTTCATCCCAATCAGCCCGATGGTGGAAAAATGGTTGTCAAAGGTGCCCAGATACCGTTTGGTGTAGGGATAAAGGCCGGATTCCATCAGCCGGGTGATCACGGTGCGCTTCGTCTTCAGGCTTCTGGCCGCAAGATCCATCATCCGATCCAGTCTGGCGTAGAAATCCTTTTCATCCTTTGCCAGGTAGGCGATCCTGGGCAGGTTGATGGTCACCACCCCCACACTTCCGGTTGATTCGCCGGAGCCGAAGAACCCTCCCGATTTTTTCCGCAGCTCCCGCAGATCCAGCCGGAGGCGGCAGCACATGGAGCGCACATCCGACGGCTCCATGTCGCTGTTGATGTAGTTGGAAAAATAGGGCGTCCCGTACTTGGCGGTCATTTCAAACAGCAGCCGGTTGTTCTCCGTATCGCTCCAGTCAAAATCCCTGGTGATGGAGTAGGTGGGGATGGGATACTGGAAGCCCCGGCCGTTGGCGTCCCCTTCCACCATAATCTCAATAAACGCCTTGTTCACCATATCCATCTCTGCCTGGCAGTCCCCGTAGGTGAACGACATCTCCTTTCCCCCCACGATGGCGGGCATCCCGGCCAGATCTCGCGGCACGGTCCAATCCAGGGTGATATTGGAGAAGGGGGCCTGGGTTCCCCACCGGCTGGGGGTGTTCACTCCGTAGACGAAGGACTGAACGCACTGCTTCACTTCCTTCTGGCTTAAGTGGTCCACCTTCACAAAGGGGGCCAGATAAGTGTCGAAGGAGGAGAAAGCCTGGGCTCCGGCCCACTCATTCTGCATAATTCCAAGGAAATTTACCATCTGATTGCACAGAGTGGACAGGTGGGCCGCCGGGGAGGAGGTGATCTTTCCCGGGACTCCTCCCAGCCCCTCCTGGATCAGCTGCTTTAAGGACCATCCTGCGCAGTATCCGGTGAGCATGGACAGATCGTGGATATGAATCTCCGCATTGCGGTGAGCCTGGGCTACCTCCTGGTCATAGATCTCACTGAGCCAGTAATTGGCGGTGATGGCCCCGGAGTTTGACAGAATCAGTCCTCCCACGGAGTAGGTCACCGTGGAGTTTTCCTTCACTCTCCAGTCATTGATCTTCAGATAATTGTCCACCAGTTCTTTGTAATTGAGCAGGGTGGAGTTGATGTTGCGCACCTTCTCCCGCTGCTTCCGGTACAAAATATAGGCCTTCGCCACATCGGCGTACCCTGCCTCACTGAGCACCGCCTCCACACTGTCCTGAATATCCTCCACAGAAATCAGGCCATTCTGAATCCGGGATTCAAAATGGGCGGTGACCCGCAGGGCCAGCAGATCTATCACACTGGGATGGTACTGTTTTTCCAGGGCCTCAAAGGCCTTCGTAATGGCTGCGCTGATTTTTCCGATCTCAAAAGAGGCGCAGATTCCGTCCCGCTTCAACACTTGGTACATATACGCTCACTTCCTTACTCTGGGCTTACTTTTGACTGGTTCTTCCCGGCCGGCGGCCGAAATTACCCTTACTATACCATCTTCTCCCAGCTCTGTCAACAAAAGAAACAAGATATAGTGATAACATCGCGTCATAAACACTATATCTTGTTTCTTTTCTGCTGGCAAAGAATTCTGCCCGAAAGAGAAAAAAGTATCAGTCCATTCCCCGGATCTCCACCGTCTGCACGAAGGGGCGGACCCGATGGGCAAAACGCTCCTGTTCCTCTCTGCTTAAGGGGGATAGGCTCTGGTCTGGCACTCCCTCCCGGAGCACAAAGCCCTGAAGGTAATACCGCTTCGCCCCGGAGATCCATCTTCCGATTTCCTCCATATCCGCCTCCTCGTGGAGCTGGCGCACCAAGGTGGTGCGAAACTCATAGTCCACTGCATCTCCCAACAGCCAGGATACACTCTCTTCTATCGGAGCCAGGTCCAGTTCTGTCCTCCCCACTGTCCGGGCGTATTTTTGCTTGCTGTTTTTGATATCCATTGCCACATAGCGGATCAGGCCCCTCTCCGCCAGCCGGCGAAGCCGCCCGGGGTGAGCCCCGTTGGTATCCAGCTTCACGGGAAAGCCCAGATCCCCGATTCTCTCCAACAGTTCCTCCAGAGGCGGCCACAGCAGGGGCTCACCTCCGGTCACGCATACGCCGTCCAGCAGTCCCCTGCGTTTTTCCAGAAAGGAAAACAGCTCCTTCTCACCGAGCCCCGGTTCCTCCCCTGCAGCCAGGAGGGAACTGTTGTGGCAGTAGGGACAGCGAAAATCGCAGCCATCCAAAAAGACGGTGCAGGCCACCCGCCCCGGCCAGTCCAACAGGGTCATTTTCTGCAGCCCCCGGATTCCCATATCGCTCACTCCTTTGCCCTTCGTCTGATGAATTATATCATACTTTTCTCCGAATCGTCACTCCCCGTCTGCTAATGCCATTTTTTCCAGCAGCTCCCGTCCGTCCACCACTTCCGCGGACTGAATCGTTCCGTCCGCTTTTCTGGATACGTACACGTAGAGTTTGTTCTCCACGGCTTCCTGGGAGCTGTTGGAATAAAAGGACCCATCATCGTCCAGCAGGCAGCGGATCTGGGTTCCCTTCCAGGTCCAGCTTCCATCCTCCTGGCCGATATCAAAGCCGGCGTACTCGCTCACACGCTCCGGATCTTCCTGTCCTGGGGAGGCAGAATCCAGCGCAGCGGCTTCTGCCTCGCCGGGCAGGGAATAAGAGCCGTCCCCGGTTTCAGATTCATCGGAGGCCTCCTCCGTGACGGTTGCATTGTCCGGATCCTCCTGTACATGGAGAATGACGGAATCACTCTCCTCTCCATCCACCAGAGCCTCCATGCTGCCCTCCCCGGAATTTTCCAGGGAATAGCTGTAGTATACAATTTTCCCGTCTGAGCCCTCAAGCGCCAGGGTACCTGCCTGAACTCCCGCCGCCGCGGTCATCACCATAATTCCTGTCACGCCCAACAGTTTCCAGATTTTTTTGTTTCTCATAAATATCAACTCCTTTTTGTTTTTCTATATCATAGCGTCCCAATCTGGAGTTATCCTGGAGTTTTTATGTGATTTTTGTGTGATTTTCCAATGATTTTTCAGGCAAGCCGGCCTTTTTTCGAAGACAAAACCAGACTCTCACCCCATCCCGGGAATTTTCCGCCCTGCAGTCTCCTCCGTGGGTCTTCACAATTTTCTGCACAATATACAGGCCCAGGCCGCTGCCTCCCAGCTTCCGGTTTCTGGATCCTTCCACACGGTAAAAGGGTTCAAACAGGCGCTCCAGCGCTTCTTCCGACAGGTGGACCCCCGTGTTTTCTACCCAGAACAGCAGATTTTCCTCCTCCGTTCTCATAAAGATTCGGATCCGGGCCTTCCGGGGCGAGTAGGCCACCGCATTGGAGAGAAGATTTCGAAATACCTTCTCCATCATTTTTCCGTCCGCTTCCCAGTTCAGATGATCGGGCAGATTCATCTCCCACTCCTGCTCTTTCTCCTCCAAAAGTTCCGTCAGCTCCGCCGCCTGAAGCCGGGCCAGCTCCGCAAGATCCGTCCGCTCCATCCGGGCCTCCCAGGCTCCGGATTCCATGCGGGATACCGCCAGGATCTCCCCCACCAGCTTCTCCATGGTCTTCGTCACCTGGTAGGAGCGCTCCAAGTAATAATCCCGGTTTTGGTAAGGGCCGATATTCTGGCACATGCCGCCCAGATGGCCCTTCAGCGCAGTCACAGGAGTCTTCAGCTCATGGGACACAGCGGCAAAAAAAGAGCGCTCCCGGTCAATGTCCTGGCGCAGCTTCCGGTTGGCCTCCTCCAGGCCGGTGAGGGCTCTCTTCAGATTTCCGGAGAGCTCATTGAGGCTTCTGCCAAGAACCCCCACCTCATCGCCGCGGCTCTGGGGACAGGTCTCGTCAAAATCCAGTTCCGCCATTTTCCGGGACACCCGGCTTAATCGCAGGATCGGCCGGGTCAGATACAGGGAGGCCCCCAGGGCGCACAGCAGGGAGACCAGTCCGATGACAATCAGCACAATGGGAAGGATCTGGCGCAGGATCTCCATGGTCTGGCTGACCGACTGCATCGTCCCCGCCACCAGAAGGGTGTAGGGCTTCCCGCCAATCTGGACAGAGTAGGTCTCCTGAGCCGATGGCCCGTTCTCCGTAAGGGCTGCCTGCTGAAAAGAGTCCCCCACGGAGATTACCAGGTTTTCCTCTCCGGCCTGTCCCACCTCGCCCTGAAATTCATAAAAAACATCCCCAGAGTTTTCTGTCGCAGTCTGAGGAAACACAATCTCTCCCTGTTCGTTCAGCAGGGTTACACTGGCCTGGTTGTTGGCGGCAAACAGTTCCAGCAGGTTAAACGTCTGTTCCACAGAAGTGTACTGCTTCAGATTTTCCTCCAGCTCCTGTGAGACATCCCGCAGATCCTCCCCCAGAATATGCCGGTAGGTGGAAGGCAGAAACAGAGAAACACTTCCATAGGTGATCATGCTCACGGCCAGCAATAAAGAGACGGTGAGCAGAAAAATCTTGGCCGTCAAACTGTTTCGAATGCGCCGGATCATAGGATACTCCTTCCCGGGGCCCCTTTTTCCTTTTCCATCCGGTATCCCACGCCCCGCACGGTTCGGATGTAATCTCCTCCCAGCTTTTTCCGTAGATTTTTGATATGAGTGTCCACGATTCGCTCATCCCCGAAATAGTCGATCCCCCACACCGCATCCAGCAGGCTCTGCCTGGTAAACACTCTCCCCTGATTGGAGAGAAAAACCCGCAGCAGTTCAAACTCCTTGCCGGTCAGCTCAATCTCCTCCCCGGCCAGAGATACCCGGTGCTCCTCCTGATCCATTACCAGCTCCCGATACCTCATCTCGGGGGAGAACACCTCCTTCCCGGTTCGGCGAAGCACCGCCCCGATCTTGCACAGCAGTACCGGCATATCGAAGGGCTTTGTGATATAGTCATCCACCAACAGCCGAAAGCCCCGGATCTGATCCTCCAGGCTGTCCCTGGCCGTCACCATCAGCACCGGAATCTGGGATTCCTGCCGGATCAGCTCCAGCACCCCGAAACCGTCCACTTTGGGCAGCATGACGTCCAGAAGCACCAAATCCGGATGCTCCTGCCGGAAGCAGGCCAGTCCCTCCACCCCGTCGCCGGCCAGAAGCACCAGATATCCCGCCGCCGTCAGATAATTGTTCAATACCTCCTGAATATCCGGATCATCTTCAATTACTAAAATACGAAACATGTCAATCTCTCCATTCTGCAGCCAATATATCATCTTTCTGTGTGATTTTTATGGAGTTTTAGGGAGCAGAGAGGAAAATTTCTCTGTTCGATGGAACAAAAAAATACCGGTCAGGCCCAGCCTGCCGGCATTTTCTCTTAACCTCTCATCCCAGCGCCACATCCAGGATCATCATGATCGTGAAGCCCGCGGCAAAAAACAGGGTGCCCCAGTCGGTATGATCCCCCTGGGACATCTCCGGTATCAGCTCCTCCACCACCACATAGATCATGGCGCCCGCCGCGAAGCTGAGCAGATAAGGAAGGGCCGGAACAATCAGCTCCGCTGCCAGAATGGTCAGCAGCGCCCCGATGGGCTCCACAATACCGGATCCCACACCGTATAGGAAAGATCTGGACTTTTTCATGCCCTCCGCCCGCAGGGGCATAGAGACGATGGCGCCCTCGGGGAAATTCTGGATGGCAATTCCCAGGGATAACGCCAGGGCTCCTGCCGCTGTGATCTGGGCATCGCCCCACATCCATCCGGCGTACACCACTCCCACCGCCATACCCTCCGGTATGTTGTGAAGGGCCA
>DBFBJF010000082.1:0-20699 GCA_048203265.1 Candidatus Merdiplasma sp. | reverse complement strand
CCATTGTATTGTTAAAGGGAACGCTGATGAAAGCGTTTCCCGCGCCCGGAGATAACCAGAACGGTTTCAGGAAAGAATTTTATTGCACAAAGGAGTTTACCATAATGAGTACTATGAACCTTACCCTAATGACGGACCTGTATGAGCTTACCATGATGCAGGGCTACTTTAAAACCCACTCGGATGAGAAGGTGATTTTTGATGTTTTCTACCGCAAGAATCCCTGCGACGGCGGGTACGCCATTGCGGCCGGCCTGGACCAGGTGATCGATTACATCAAGCGCCTTCACTTTTCTGACGAGGACATTGCTTATCTGAGAAGCCTGAAGCTGTTTGACGAAGATTTTCTGGCTTATCTGAAGGACTTCCGCTTCCACGGAGATATTTATGCCATCCCCGAAGGCACAGTGGTCTTTCCCCGGGAGCCGCTGGTGAAGGTGATCGCCCCCATCATGGAGGCCCAGCTGATCGAGACAGCTCTGCTGACCATCATCAATCATCAGAGTCTCATCGCCACCAAGGCTGCCCGCGTGGTCTATGCGGCCAAGGGGGATGCCATCATGGAATTCGGGCTGCGCAGAGCCCAGGGGCCGGACGCGGGAATCTACGGTGCCCGGGCCGCGGTGATCGGCGGATGTGTGGGAACCTCCAATGTCCTTACCGGCCAGCTCTTCTCCGTTCCGGTCATGGGCACCCACGCCCACAGCTGGATCATGAGTTTCCCGGATGAATATACCGCTTTTAAGACCTACGCCAAGCTGTATCCGGACTCTTGCACCCTGCTGGTGGACACCTATGACACCCTGCGCTCCGGTGTTCCCAATGCCATCCGGGTGTTCAATGAAATGAGAGAGGCCGGAATCGAGCTGAAAAATTACGGTATCCGTCTGGACAGCGGGGATCTGGCCTACATGTCCAAGAAAGCCAGAAAGATGCTGGATGACGCCGGCCACCCGGATGCAGTGATCGCCGCCTCCAGTGACCTGGACGAGCATCTGATTTACAGCCTGAAAAACCAGGGCGCTGCCATCACCTCCTGGGGCGTTGGCACCAACCTGATCACCTCCCGGGACTGCCCTGCCTTCGGAGGCGTCTATAAGCTGGCAGCCATCCAGAATGAAAAGGGTGAGTTTATCCCCAAGATCAAGCTCTCAGAGAACACAGAAAAGATCACTAACCCCGGCAACAAAACCGTCTACCGCATCTACGATAAGGCAACAGGTAAAATCAGGGCAGATCTGATCTGTCTGGCCGAAGAAACCTTTGATGAGCAGAAAGATATGATCATTTTCGATCCGCTGGAGACCTGGAAGAAAACGAAAATCAAAGGCGGAAGCTACACGCTGCGGGAGCTTCTGGTTCCCATCTTCCAGGAGGGAGCATGTGTCTATACTTCCCCTGCGGTGATGGATATCCGGGATTACTGTACCAGAGAAAAGAATACCATCTGGGATGAGACGAAGCGCTTTTACAATCCCCACCAGGTGTATGTGGACCTGTCCGATAAGCTTTTCCAGATCAAGTCCCAGCTCCTGGAGCAGATGAGCATGGACGCGTTGAAATCATAACCGGGAGGAAAACTTTGTGAGGGAGAATACCGCTATGTCAGCTTTTATTTTCGATATAGACGACACCATGTATGACAGACTGACCCCCTTTCGCCTGGCCTTTGAGAAACAGTTTGGAGCGCAGCCGGATACGGCCCGGCTGCGCTCCCTCTTTCACGCCTTTATCCGGCGGGGCAATGAAGTTTTTGAAGACGCTATGAGCCAGCGGATCACCATGGAAGAAATGTACGTTTTCCGCATTACCCAGGCTTTGGCCGACTTCGGATACACCGTCTCCCGCCAGGAGGCACTGGACTTTCAGGCAGCCTACGGATGGCAGCAGCAGCATATCCGCCTCTCTTCGCCTCTGACGGAAATGCTGGAGCGCTGCCACAAAGCAGGCGCTTTCCTGGGCGTCATCACCAACGGCCCCTCCGCCCATCAACGCCAGAAGTGCCATGCCCTGGGGCTGGAGCGCTGGATCGGGGAAGATCACATCCTGGCCTCCGGAGACATCGGCATCAACAAGCCGGATCCCGGTATTTTCCAGGAAGCCGCAAAACGCTGGCACCTTATTCCCGAAAAGACCTGGTATGTGGGCGACTCCTACGAGCACGACATTGTCAGCGCCGCAGCGGCAGGCTGGCATACCATCTGGCTGGACCGAAATGGAAAATCGGGAGCCATGCCCCCGGCAAATTCCGCAGAGACTTCTGGCGCTGCGCAGAAGCATTCTGAGGAAACGCCCGGCGACGGGCAGAACGAGCTTCCCGCGGATTTTATCGCTGCCTCGGAAGAAGAATTGCTTGATATTGTTACCGCGCTCCTGGCATAGATACCAGGGCTGCTTTACGGGCGGGTGCGGAATTTCGGCGTTGCAACCGTAGTTTTCGGCCTGCCTTTACAGCCACCCCTTCCCTTTTCCATGATAGACCGTAAATTTTGTCCTAAATTTCCCCGCCTTTACGGTCCCTTTTCTTCTTTTCCCCAAAAATAAAACCCATCGAACAGAAAGTTCAGGAAGCAGGTAATGGCCCCTTATAGGGGCAGAATAAAGGGCTGTCTATCCGACAGCCCCTTCTTATACTTTACTTTCGATACCGGTCTACGATCTCCCGCATCCGGGGAAGTTTTTCTTCCATATCTTTCACCAGACGAAACTGGGTCCGGCAGCGGTCCAGATTCTGTCCCGCTCTGCTGGTCTTAAAATAGTGATCCCCCTCCAGGTAATCAGTCAGAAATCGGATTCCACACTCATAGGTCATCAGGATTGCTCCCATGGGAAGCATGTCCATCTCCCGCTCCGTCAGAGCGCCGGCGCATCCCTCCACAAATCCCTTTACATACAGCTCATACAGGCCAAGATCACAGGATACCTTCGACAGATCCCGCTCGTCCTCCGCCGCCGTGCTGGCTCCAAAGCGGATGGAATCTCCGAAATCATTCACTGCAAGTCCCGGCATCACCGTATCCAGATCAATGACACAGATGCCGCGGCCGGTAGTCTCATCAATCATGATATTGTTCAGCTTCGTGTCGTTGTGGGTCACCCGCAGCGGAAGCTCTCCCCGCTCCTGCTGATCGCACAGTCTGTGGGCCAGGTCTTCCCGCTCCAGGGCAAAGGCAATCTCCTCCGACACTCCGGCGGCCCTGCCCATGGCATCCTCCCGGATGGCTTGCTGCAGCTTACGGAAACGGTCCACCGTATTATGAAAATCCGGTATCGTCTCATGGAGCGTCTCCGCCGGATAATCCGCCAGCAGCCTCTGGAAATTTCCGAAAGCCAAAGCACTCTGGTAAAAATCATCGTCCTCTTCCACCTGATCGTAGCAGAAGGCATGCTCAATAAACAGATACATTCTCCAGTATTCACCCTGGCCGTCCACCCAGTAGAACTTCCCCGCCCTGGTCATCACCAGGTTCAGCGTCTCTCTTAAGGGATCTCCGCCCTGTTCCTGTATCTTCCTTCTCAGCCAGGAGGTCACGCCCACCACATTCTCCATCAGCTCCTCCGGCTTCGTAAACACCTGCTTGTTCATTCGCTGCAGAATGCTGCGCTGTTCCCCCTCCGGAGTCCGGTAGGTCAGCCGGTAGGTATCATTGATATGTCCGCTGCCAAAGGGCAGACATTCCGTAATCTCTCCGTCCATGGCAAACTGCCTGGCGGCCTCCAGTATTGTTTCTTTCTCCACTTATGCTTCCTCCCACAGCTTTTCCGGGTAAACTCCCTCGTCCTTTAACCGCTGTATGGCAGCCATCACCATGGGCTTATCCTCCTTATAGGTCACCCCGTACCATTTGTCCATGGATTTCAGTACCTTCACTGTGGCTTTTTTCTCTTTCAGCAGCTCATCCACCACGAAGGGCAGAAAATATTCGCACTTTTGCGGATTCTTTTCCAAATTTTCATCCAGGAACGTCCGGAAACGCTCCTTCAGTTCCGTCAGAATACTGGCCGAAAATCCCCACATATTCATGGATACCGTGCTGTCCGCCGGAAGAGAGATCCATGTCTTTCCCTCATCCTCCGTGTAGGCAGCTCCCTCCGGCCGCTTTTCGATGCGAGTCCGCTCGTGAATATCCTGAAGATAACCGTTTTCATCAATCTCGCAGACTCCTCTGGCCACGTGTCCATTGTCCGTCAGAGTATTTTCCAACCGGTATCCCACCATCATATAGCGGTATCCTTCGCTCTCCTCCTGATTTTGTGTGAGGAACTGGAAGGCCATGGCGAATCCATGGGGCCCGTAGTAATCATCCGCATTGATCACCACAAAGGGGCCGTCCACCTCTCCCAGGCAGCTCATAACCGCGTGTCCGGTGCCCCAGGGCTTTATGCGTCCTTCCGGCACCCGGTACCCTGCCGGAAGGTTATTCAGATCCTGAAACACGTAGGACACCTGAATATATCTTCCGATTCTGTCCCCAATGGCAGCCCGGAAATCCGCCTCGTTTTCCTTTTTAATAATAAATACCACCCGTTCAAAACCTGCCCGGACCGCATCATAGATGGAAAAGTCCATAATGATATGCCCCTGTCCGTCCACCGGGTCGATCTGCTTCAGTCCGCCGTAGCGGCTGCCCATCCCGGCTGCCATCACCACCAAAACCGGTTTTTTCACCATTTTCTCTCTTCCTTTCCCCTGTTTTCGCGGGCAGTCATCCCCGCGGATGTTCTGTTACTTTCTCCAAGGCCTCTGTCGCAATATTGCGCCAGCCCTCCCAAATCCTCTTAATCTTAGCATACTTCTCATTTTCATGGAAGCCCTGTTCTTGCCTATTCTGCCATGGACACCATACCGGCACTTTTCTCCCGGCCCGCCGCGCTGCGGCCATCATCCCAGCAAGGATCCGCTCTGGGCACTCATAATCCTACCCACTGTCATAGCGAGAATATCCGTAACTTTCTGAAGCTGCTCGGTCTGGGGCGATGCGCCATCTTCCAGGTTCACCTGGTCCAGATCCTGTATCAGCGTTACCGCATCAAAGCCGCTCTGGGCAAAACTCTGAATACTGGTCTGCTGATCCTGGATATAGTCCCAGTCATTTGGCTGGGCTGTCCCATCCTGACCCTCACTGGAGTCCTCCAGTATGCCATCCTGACTGCTCCCGCCATTCTGCGCCTCACCTGTATCTTCCGCCTCCGCCATGCCATCTATGCTGTCTGAAACGCTCTCGTCTGTCGGCACCTGGCCCTCCCAGGCAAGTCCCTCCTGGCGGAGCAGACTGCCCATGACCGTCTCCTCCCCATCAACGGTCATCAGCACATAGGGCGCATTTTCATCGTACCCCACCTGTTCCACGTGGATCTGTCCCACGATCCTGCCGCGATACTCCTCCTCCAGACCTTCCACAAACCGGGTGGAGCCGTACAGTCCATCCTCCTCCCCGGACAGGAACAAGAAGCAGACGTCCGTATCCGTCTCCAGGGAGGCCAAAATTCGGGCAGTCTCCATCAGCACCGCCGCGCCGCTCTTATCATTGGCCAGCGGATCGCCCTCCTCCGGAGAAGTTTTGGAATCATAGTGGGTGCTGACAATCAGGATATCGCTGTAGCGGTTCTCCCCGTTGGCCCCCCGCTCCGCGATAATGTTAATGCCCGGCACATCCACCCCGTTCTCATTTAAAAAGCCCTCATGGAAGCTCTGCTCCGACACCGTGTAGCCGTACCCCTCCATCACCTCTCTGATGTATGCTCCGATCTCCAGTTCCCCGTCCGACCCGGTGGGGCTCTCCTGCGAAGTTAATTCTGTGAGAAAATTTTCCAGAGAATCCGCGCTGGCCGGCTCCAATATAAGGGTATCATCCTGGATCACCGGTTCCGTCAAGGGCTCGGTCTGAGCCTGCTCCGCCGCCTTCAGCTCATCCAAATCGGCCCCGGAATTTACCTCTATCTCCTCTCCCGTATCCTCGATCAGGGAATCCTCCGCCCCAAAAGCAGTAACGGCTCCGGTTCCCGCCCCGCTCATCCAGCTTCCGGGCAGCGCCAGAAATCCCGCCGTCAAAAGCAGGGCAAGAGTCTGCTTCTTTCTCCGTCTTCCCCTGACCATTCTGAGAGAATATTCCCTGCCGAAATATTCCCAACATTTCCCGCCATCTTTCCTGTTATGCTTCCAATCTTTTCTCATCGGTCTCCTCCTGTACTTATTTTCTTTCCTCCGCTCTCTACCATTCTAAGGATTTTCTTTCCTTGCCCTCTCCAATTCTAAGAAAGCGCCGAGGAAATCAGCGTTTCCCGATCAGCCTCTTCATATCCGCTGGCAGCGGAGCCTGAATCCGCAGCTCCTCTCCGGTAAAGGGCTGAGAGATTGTCACACTGCGGCAGTGAAGCGCCGCCCGCTCGATCCTCTCACAGCTTCCTCCATAGAGACGGTCCCCCAGCAGCGGGTGCCCCAACGCAGCCATATGCACCCGGATCTGGTGAGTTCGCCCCGTCTCCAGCTTCAGACTCACCAGAGACATCTCCGGATATTCTTCCAGCACGCGGTAATTGGTAACGGCAGTGTATCCTCCTTCCCGGACCTCCATCTGATTCAGTGCCCCTCTCTTCTTTCCCAGCGGCAGCTCAATCCGCCCCTGCTTCTGTTCCAAATGGCCTTCCGCCAAAGCCCAGTACTCCTTTTCCACAGGGCGGCCATCCTTCTGCTTCCCCTTACTCTTATCCTCGCTCTTATCCTCTCTTTTATCCTCGCTTCTGTCTGTCCCGCCTTCCCGGCCCCACAGTCTGGCCGCAGCCACCTGGTTTTTGGCAAACAGAACGATCCCTGAGGTGTCCCGGTCCAACCGGCCCACCGCTCTGATCTTCACCCGCAGATTTTGACTCTCATAATAATACTGCATATAGTTGGCCAGGGTGTCCCTCCAGTGCCCGTGGGCCGGATGCAGCACCAGACCGGGCGGCTTATTCACCACAGCCAGATCCGGATCCTCATAGAGGATTTCCACCGGTCCGGGGACTGCCTCCAATCGTTCTGAGACAGTCCCGGCCTCCTCCAAAAGCACCTCGATCCGGTCTCCCGGGCTGACAGCCTCTGAAACCCGGGCCCGGCTGCCGTTCCGGCTGATCCCTCCTCTGCGGTACTTGGCGCTGCTGATCTGATGCCCGGATAACCCCAGCCGTTTTTTTAATATGTCATTTATGTTTCCCGGCACATCCTCCCGGGTCACGGTATATTCCAGCTTCTTTTCCATGCCGCCCCCGTATCGCATTCCTCCGTATCATCTTTCCGCTACTACGATTGTACCAAATCCCCGGTTCAATAGCCAGTCCCATTTGACACCATCCGGGATTTGTGGTACAGTCTGCGGCATAATACGATAATAAGGGAAGGGGGAACCGCCATGGCATTGGCAGTGGGAAAATTGTACAAACAGGGAGCCGGGATCTACCATATGCGTCTGCTGGCCGGAAAGAGCGGCCTTCACCGATTGGTAAAATGGGTCCATATCGTGGAGGACGAGGAGGCCACCCTGTTCCTCCATGGAGGCGAGTTGGTCTTTACCGCAGGTATCCGAAGCCGCACCAAAGAAAACTGGCTGTTAGACTATGCCAAAAATCTGGAGCGGGCGGGCGTCAGTGCCTTTGTGGTCAACCTTGGGCCTCACATCTCCAGCGTTCCCCAGGAAGTCATCGATTTCTGCGAGGAGACGGAAATGCCCCTGTTCACCATCCCCTGGGAAACCAGAATGGTGGATATGACCAGGTCTTTCTGTGAAATGATCCTCCATACGGAGGAGGTGGAAACCACCATGGCTACCTGTATCAAAAACATTCTGTTTCAGATCGGAGATGCCAATACACACATCCTGCAGATGGAGCGGTACGGTTATCTGCGAAACAGCACCTTCTGTTTTGTCAATGTGGTGCCGGAGGAGGATACCGGAGCCGATGTTCCCCAGCTTTTGGAGCGTTATGGTATGTATGCGGAGGGCATTGCCCGGAATATCAGTGAATTGTTTATCTATTTCACCTATCAGAATAACCTGATCCTGGTACTAGTGGATTATTCCGACCATGAGATCCGGGAACTTGCGGATCAGCTGAGCAGAGATCTTCCCCGCCACTGCGGCGGAAAGATCTTTCTTGGAATCAGCCCCAACCATCTGGGGATTATGAACCAGATCCCCAATTTTCACCGGGCTCTGGAAACCGGAAGGCTGGCAAAACGCCAGAAACAGGAAGTGCTCTTTTATGATGATCTGGATTTTTCCAAGGTGCTTCTCTCCGTTCAGGACAAGTCCGTGCTGGAAGACTATTACAGCAAGTTTCTCGGAAAAATAGAGCGGTATGATTTTCAGAACGGAACCGACTATCTGGGATTTTTAAAAGTGTACCTGGAAAACAACGCAAGCCCCAGGCTGGTGGCGGAAAAAGAATTTATCCATCGCAACACCGTGAATAATACCCTGCGCAAGATTGAAAAAATTACGGGAGCCGATCTGTCTCTCCTGGAAAACAAAGTGAAGTGTGTCCTGGGCTTTTGGATTCGGGATTTGCTCTGATTTGGGGCGGCTGTGAACAGCAGCAACTTGTGCAGATGCACAATAAATTTTATGCAAAGGAGAGTTGCATCTCCGGATTGCTTTGTCTATAATACAGGAAAATCAACAAGAAAAAATCACATGAAATGAGAGAAAGCAACGGGGCTTGGTCAAATGACCAGGCTCCGCTTTTTTCATTCAAAAGATGCCCCTGGGGCACATCAGCGAGGAGGAACAGACATGAATGGAAATGAGATCAAGAACAAGTTAAAACAGTACAATCTTCAATCCTGGAGCAAACAGAATTACATCAATCCCCTTCCCGTGGAGCGGGCGGACGGCATCTACTTCTGGGACTATGACGGAAACCGGTACGCGGATATGTCCTCCCAGCTGGTCAATATGAACCTGGGCTACGGAAACAAAGCCATCGGGGATGCCATCAAAGCAAAGGTTGACCAATACTGCTTTGTGGGCCCCTCCTACGGAGATGTCTCCCGGGCCGACCTGGCCGAGAAAATCATCAGCCTGATGCCGGACAATTTCGGCAAAGTATTCTTCACCAACGCGGGAGCGGACGCCAACGAAAATGCCATTAAGATTGCCAAAATGTACACGGGCCGCAACAAAGTATTCAGCCGCTACCGCAGCTACCACGGCTCCAGCTTCGGAGCCGGAAACCTGACCGGTGAGCCCAGAAGATATACGTTGGAGCCCGGTATCCCGGGATTTATCAAGTTTTTTGATCCCTACGTGTACCGGGAGCCCATCCGGTTTGCCAGCCAGCAGGAGGCATCTGACTATTATCTGAAAAAGCTGGAGGAACAGATCCAGTACGAGGGAAGAGACCAGGTAGCCGCCATCGTGCTGGAGACCATCACCGGTTCCAACGGCGTGATCATCCCTCCGGAAGGTTATCTGCCGGGCGTGAGGGCGCTCTGTGACAAGTACGGTATCCTGATGGTCTGCGATGAGGTGATGGCCGGCTGGGGCAGAACAGGAAAAATGTTTGCCTTCGAAAATTTCGGCATAAAACCGGACATCGTCACCTTCGCAAAGGGCGTTACCTGCGGCTACGTTCCCCTTGGCGGCGTGGCTGTCTCCTCCGAGATCGCGGAATATTTCGGAGAGCATCTGCTCTCCTGCGGCCTGACCTACAGCGGTCATCCCCTGGCCTGCGCCGCCGGATGCGCCTGTGTCAGCTATTATGAGGAAGCCCATATCCTGGAAAACGTCAATCAGGTAGGCGCGGTGCTGGGAGAGATCCTGGAGGATCTGAAGGAAGCCCATCCCTGCGTGGGCGATGTGAGGTACATCGGCCTGTTCTCCGCCATAGAACTGGTAAAGAATAAGGAGACAAAGGAGCCGCTGGTTCCTTACGGGCAGGATCCCCAGGGTCTGATGGGAAAGATCATCGGAATGCTGAAAGAAAGAAAATTCATGACCTACTCCCATGAAAACATGGTCATCATCGCGCCGCCCCTCATCATTACCGAAGAACAGCTCCGTGAGGAGATGGAAAAGATGGATGAGGTGCTGGATGTGGTAGACCGGGAATTCTTATAAATCCAGGAGGTATCAGGTATGACTTACAAATTTACAGTGCCTCCCCAGACCGTCATTGGGGAGAATGCCCTGGACGCGGCAAAAGAGTTCATTCTGCCGCTTGGGAAGAAGGCGCTGATCGTGACCGGAAAAAATGTGCTGGCCCACGGTATTACGGGACAGCTCACTGAAAAGCTGGACAGCTGGGGAATCTCCTGGCAGATCTACAGTGAAATTCTCTCCGAGCCCACGGATCAGATGATTTACGCGGGGGTTAAGGCCTACCGGGAGAGTTCCTGTGATTTCTGCATCGGCATCGGCGGCGGAAGCCCCCTGGACAGTGCGAAGGCCATCGCAGCCATGACGGTAAACAGCGGACATCTCTCGGATTACATGGGAAAAGAAATTTCCGGCAGCCGCCCTCCCCTGGTCTTAATTCCCACCACGGCGGGAACCGGATCCGAGGCCACCAAATTTACCATCATCACCGATACGGAACATGAGGTGAAGATGCTGCTGAAGGGAGAAATGCTGCTCCCGGATGTGGCGGTGATCGACCCGGAATTTACTCTGTCAGCGCCTCCCGGCGTGACAGCCGCCACGGGGATGGACGCCCTGGCTCACGCAGTGGAGTCCTACACTTCCCGAAAGCGCAATCCCCTGACCGACTTGTACGCGCTGTCAGCCATCCGGCGTATTTTTCAGTATCTGCCCGCTGCCTATCAGAACGGGCAGGATCGGACGGCCAGGCAGGAGATGGCCCTGGCTGCCTACGAGGCTGGCATCTGCATCAACAACGCCTCCGTCACCATCGTCCATGGCATGAGCCGCCCCATCGGAGCGCTGTTTCATGTGCCCCACGGGCTCTCCAACGCCATGCTGATGCAGGAGTGCTTCTCCTATGTGATGGATGGCTGTCCGGAGCGGTTCGCTGACATCGCCCGGGCTATCGGCGCCGCATCTTCGCAAGCCCCGGTTCGGGAAGCCGCCGGGCAGTTCCTTGCTAAGCTGAAGGAGCTGTGCGGCATCCTCCATATCCCCACTCTGGCGGAATATGGAATTGACCGCAGCGAATTTGAAGCCCGGATGCCCAAGATGGCGAAGGACGCCATGGCAAGCGGAAGTCCCTCCAACACCATCCGGGATATAACCGAAGAGGACATTTTAACCATATATCGAAATCTGTGGTAAATTTCAAAGTCCTTTTTTGGCCATCTTCTTGACGCCTTCTTTTGCCGGTGGTAAACTGTTTTCAATGGCGCCGAAGGATCTGTTCCCAAAAGAGAGGCGTTAAATACAAGTGAAAAGGAGTCCTGGTATTATGGAAAAGAAAAATATCGACTGGTCAAATCTCGGATTCAGCTATATGCCCACCGACAAAAGATTTGTATCCAACTACAAAGACGGGGCCTGGGATGAGGGCGTCCTCACCTCCGATCCCAACGTTGTGATCAACGAGTGCGCCGGTGTGCTTCAGTACTCCCAGTCCTGCTTTGAGGGACTGAAGGCATATACCACCGAGGACGGACACATTGTAATTTTCCGTCCCGATCTGAACGCCTCCCGCATGAAAGACTCCTGCGAGAGACTGGAAATGCCGGTTTATCCGGTGGACAAATGGGTAGACGCGGTTATATCCGTGGTGGAGGCCAATGAGGCCTACGTTCCTCCCTACGGTTCCGGCGCCACCCTCTATCTGCGCCCCTACATGTTCGGCAGCGATGCGGTGATCGGCGTGAGCCCCTCCAAGGAGTATCAGTTCCGTATCTTCTGTACTCCGGTGGGCCCCTACTTCAAGGGCGGCGCAAAACCCATCACCATCCGCGTCTGTGACTATGACCGGGCAGCTCCCCATGGAACAGGCCACATCAAAGCCGGCCTGAACTATGCCATGAGCCTGTTCCCCATCATGGATGCCCACAGACAGGGATTTGATGAGAATATGTACCTGGATGCAGCCACCAGAACCAAGGTGGAGGAGACCGGCGGAGCCAACTTCCTGTTCGTCACCAAGGACGGAAAGGTGGTAACTCCCAAGTCAAACAGCATCCTTCCCTCCATCACCCGCCGTTCTCTGGTTTATGTGGCCAGAGAGTACCTGGGCCTTGAGGTGGAGGAGCGCGAAGTATACTTTGACGAAGTAAAAGATTTTGCGGAGTGCGGCCTGTGCGGTACCGCCGCTGTGATCTCACCGGTTGGCAAGATCGTGGATCACGGCAAAGAGATCTGCATGCCCAGCGGCATGGAAAAGATGGGTGAGATCACCCAGAAGCTGTACGATACCCTCACCGGTATCCAGATGGGACGCCTTCAGGCTCCCGAGGGCTGGATCAGGGTTGTGAAATAAGATTCTCTTGGGAAACGCTGATCATCAGCGCATCCCTAACATACTCTCTCTCAAACAACGGGGAGCTGTCATTGCTGCGACAGCTCCCCGCTTTTTCATTACACTGTTAAATCATTCCCTGCGCCGTGGAAATCAGGGTGGTAACCGCCGCCGCGTCCGTCGCGCCGGACTGAAGCAGCGTGATCGCGCTGTTAATCAGCGCCGCCGCATCCGGATTTTCGCTGTCCAGCATGGTCTTGGCCTGCTGCAGCAGTGTCACCACGCTGTCCCGGTTTGACTCCAGATCCAGCTCCAGCAGCTGAGAGGCGCTGTTCAGAAGCGCTGCCGCCCCTCCCTGGCTTTCCGTCGCATCAGTCTGGGCCGTCGTCTCCTGCTGGCCCGCAGCCGGCTCTGTCTGTCCGGAAGATGCTTCCGTCTCATCCAGCCCAGCCTCCGTGGCAGAAGCGGATCCTTCCGTCTGATTTTCGGTCTGGTCCGCGCCGGTGGCATTCTGAGCTTCACTCTCCGTCTGAGCCTCCGTCAATTCCGTTGTCTCCGTCTCAAGCCCGGCTTCTTCGGTTTCTGTCTGCTGCTGGTTGGCCGCTTCCGTTGTCTCTTCCTCCGTCTGCTCCGCGGGCTGCGTCTGGGCCGTTCCAGCCGCATCGATCTGGGCCCCATCCACAGCGTAGAGCTGGGGCGCTGAGTCGTATTCCTGCTGTACGATGATGAACTTGCCGTCCGTTGTTACATCCGCGCTCACGTAATTTTCAAACAGCACATTTCCATGCCAGTCAACCAGCCGGTAATTATAGTTGCTGTCTGCTGTCTGCCAGAACAGGCCGCCGCCCATTCCGCTCAGAGAGTTGGCATATCCCGTGGTCTCCACACCGTCTGCCGATACCAGAATGCGGGTACCATCCTCGGCCCTGTAATATCCTGCCATTCCCTCATTGTAAAAATTATCTTTCAGATACTTAGGCTCACAGGTCACCTGGCCTCCCTCGGTCACATAACCCACCATGCCGTCCTGCTCCACCGCGAAGTATCCGTTGGCCCAGTAATGCCGGTCTTCGCTGTAGTATGCCATAACATCATCATACTCCACCGGCACAACGATATTGCCGTTCATGTCCGTCACGCCATAAAGCGTATCCCCATTTGAATAGCCCAGCGCAATAGAATATCCGTCCGGGAAGTCGTAGTCAAAGATGCTGTATCCCGTGCTGTCCTCCAGCTTTCTGGCATGAGCACTTCTTGCGGACAGATTCGCAAAGTCAGAGATATAGCTTGCCGATGCCACCGCCGTAAAGGTGGAATCGTAGGTGGTCACAGCGCCTGTGGTGCGATCCTGCACATTCAGGTAGTCTTCCTCCGCATCCACGTCCGCGATCTGATCCCGAGTGAGGGTCACCGATGACAGCTCCGTCTCACTGATATGGTAGACGGTTGCCTCCGTAATGTGATAATAATTTCCGTCATAATCATAGAAATCATTGTCAGCCTCTGTCCCGTCCGCGGTCAGCAGGTAGCCCACCGCCCAGTTTTCATTCAACACTTCCAGTTCCTGATACATGCAAGGAATTATTTCCATTCCCTCCTGAGAAAGCAGTCCATACTGAACACTTCCGTTTACATTCTGAGCCGTCAAAATCCAGCCGTCCTGGTATTCAAAGCCCAGATATACCGGTTCTGTCAGCTGGGTTCCATCCAAAGCCATCAGAGCGTAGCCTTCCCCGTTGTTGGTAGCCTGCACCAGATGGGTACCGGGAACAAACTGGGTTCCCATAATCTCTCCCACCAGTTCCACTGACGGATCTCCCGTGTAGGCCTCCAGGGAAGCGCCCTCTGTGATCTCCGCCTCCAGTTCCACAGCGCCGCCCGCGCTTTCCGCCAGGGCCACCGGGGAGGCGTCGTTCACCAGATACAGAGTGGAGGAGGTATAGCCGTTCTGGGCGATAATATAGTTTCCGTTGGCAGACATGGAGATGTTGTCACTGCCGGACAGCAGCACATTTCCATGCCAGTCAATCAGATCATAGGCGCCATCCTTATATCCGGTCCACAGCATTCCGCCGGATCCGGAAACGTCTGTAAAGTACTCATAGGTGGTTCCCAGGTTGGTCTCCACGCCATCGCCGGACAGCAGGATGGTGCTGCCGTCCGCAGACTCATAATTTGCCGCCATACCGCGGTTTTGTACTTCATCCGCCGGGTAAGCATAGCTTGCCGTCACGGTTCCCCCTGCGGTCACATAGGCGAACTGGCCGCCCATATCCACGCCAAAATAACCGCCCGCCATCAGATAGTCATTCCAGTACTCGATGTCATCGAACTGGGCGGGAATGATCACATTTCCATAGCGGTCCATCACACCGCATTTGCCCGTACTGTAATCGGAAAATCTGGCATAGCTTCCATGGAAGGAAGAAATACTGTACCCCGTGGCATCGGACAGCTGCTGGGCCAGCACCCGATCCTCATCATAGAGGCTGTAGTCCCCCTGCATGGGGGTAAAGGTGGAATCATATACGGTAATGGTACCATTTCTGTCCTCAACCAGCAGATAGGCGTCGCTGGCCCGGATGCTGCCGATCTGGTCCCTGGTCAGGGTGCCCACAGGCGCTGCGCTCTCTCCATCCAGATAGTAAATATCTGCAGAGGCAATCTGATAATACCCGTCACCGGAATAGTAATCATAGTCTGTCTCCGTCCCTTCGGTCAGAAGGATGCCCGCTCCCCACAGCTCGCCATACACTTCCACCGTGTCATACTGGAAAGGAATCTCCACCACGCCATCGGAAGCCAGTAGTCCGTAAGCTCCCGTTCCATCGTTCAGCGTAGCCCGCACATGGCCGTTGTATCCCTGGAAATAATCTGCGTAAACCGGATCTGTCAGCACATTTCCGTTCAAATCCATCAGAGCGTAGGATCCGCCCACATCCTGATAGGCCACCACATTGGTGTCCCGGATAAACTGCTGGGCCTTCACGCCGCCGGCCTCTGTGATTGTCACATCCCCCGTGTAAACATCGATGGGATCCGCGGGATGGTCGCCCAGAGCAACGCTGTTTGTGGCGTTGATGTTTGCCTCGTCCCCCATCACCTCATCATTGGTGTTCAGCAGGATGCTGTTGGGATCCAGCACGGAATCCTCATCCGTTGTGGTAAAGGTATCTGTAATGGGATCATCGATTCCCGTGCTCTCCGTCACATTTCGGGTAATCCGCTCCAGAGTGGGCTGCATATCCTTATACCGGTATCCCATCTGGCTCACCTTGTAGCCGTAATCGTACAGTTTTTCCCTGTGCACTTCCCCCAGAGTGGCCGGAGCCGACTGTCCCTGCTGGGACGCGGCCTCATATGCCGCCTGCTCGGTGGTAGAAATCACATCATCCACCACGGTATTGATCTCCTGCTGATCCGTAATCTGATCCCGGATAATGTGGATCTTAATGTCGTTGACCACCAAAGTTGCCTGGTCCTGGCCCACCGTCTCGGCGATCTCGCCGGTGATCACCATCTCCTCATTGGCCAGCTGCTTCTTTTCCGGATCCAGAGTCTCGCCGCTGGCTGCCTCGTAGGCCATCATGACGCCGGTCAGCGCTCCGGTGCCGGACACCTCAAAGGGAGCGGCGATCAGCACCTCACAGTTGTATACGCCTGATGAAGAAAGGTTCATGGCAATCATATTGCTGGTGACATAATTGGTATTTGCGGTCTTTACCTGAATGCCGCCGCTGTTGGTGGGTCTCACCAGCGCGCAGCTCACCGTCCGCGTGCCGATCACCTCATCCGCCACCAGACCGCTCAGCTGGCTGCGCTCATCCGAGTTGGTGATGGTGATCTCCTGCACCTGATCCTCTGAGATACCAAAATACTGCAAAATGTAGGACCGCTGGTCCTGGGACAGATCCGCCCCCATGGTGAGCACAATCTGCGCCGCCTGAGCCTGAGCTGCCGCCTCCTCCGCGTGAGCGGGCAATGAGACGGGCTGGCAAAGCAGCATCACAAGGGCCAGCAGCCATGCCGCCCATCGCTTCCTTCTGCCTGTTTTCATTCCTCTCTCTCCTTTTTTCATTTTTATAAAAAGACCCCTTCTGCCCGGACTGATCCGAGACATTCAAAGCTGATCTCTTTTATCACACCGTTTTCGCAGATGATCGATACCGCGCTGTAATAGGGCGCGTCATTGCGAATCAGCACATATCCATTACATCCGTCATCCCGCACATTGCAGGCGTACAGCAGTTCGTTTCCTCGGAAGGCCGCCGTTCCATCCATGGGCATCCCCGCGAACTCGGGAAAGCCCTTCAGAATATCAGCCTCAGCACTCCCCACCTGGATGCCGCCAGGAAGTGTCACCTTGATGTAATCTCCCTCTGTGTCGATGAGCGCCGTGAGAATTCCTTCCGACATTGCGACGGGATACCCGCTCATGTTCGTGACGCCCGCCATCTCCTTGTGCAGCGCGTTCTCGAAATAGTAGTACTGTGTGTTCACAATCTCTGTCCATCTTCCCCCGGCCATATCCGCATCCGAACTGAAATCATAGGGAAGGGTGAGCTGAAGATCCAGCGGAAGAGCCCCCCGGGCGAAATCCCGCACAGCCGTGGGGAATTGATACACCTGTCCGTTTAATTCATACTGAAAGGTTCCCATATCCCCAACGAACACGTCCGACACTGCCTCTGCCTCTGTCTCCGTCTGCTCAGGCGCCTCTGTCTGCTCAGGCAGCGTCTCCGTCTGTTCCGGCGCCTCCGTCTGCTCCGACACTGGCTCCGTCTGTTCCGGCGCCGTCTCTGTCACCTGCTGGCCGGACTCAATCAGGGCGCTGACCTCAGAAATTTCTTCCGCGCTGCCGATTTCCGCGCTGTCCACCACCTGATGATAGGTGGGGAAGTAATCATACGAAGTCTGCTGCCCCTGCATCAGCTCAATGGCATAAATGGTTCCCTCATAGGCAAAGCAAACCGTCTCGCAGGTAAATTGATTGGCGCCCACGCTCATGACGAATTCAATCTTCCTGGCCGGAAGATCCGCCGCCGTGGCATCCTCCGAGCTCAGATCCGTGGTCACGCTCATGTCCGCAATATTTTTTTCATAGGTGTCAAAGGCCGCAGCAACGTCCGTTCCCTCCATGGGAAAGTAGCTGAGGGTCAGCGTGCCTGCCGCCGGACTGATGGCTCCGGACCCGTTCACCGGCGAATAGGAGGTCAATGACCGTCCGGACGCGTTGTTGCCCCAGTCCCCCGGCACATCCACCAGCACACTCTCCGGAAGAATGGTCTTGATAAAGGAAGATACCTGATAGACCGGAAGTCCCAGTTCGCTGGCGAGCGTCTCTGTCACCGTCTGGGTTCCGTCTGTCTGCCCAGTCCCGGTCTCCGCCGCCGTTTCTGGCGCTTCTGTCTCTGTAGCCCCGGCCTCGGTCTCTGCTGCCGTTTCTGGCGCTTCTGTCTCTGCGCCACCGGCCTCGGTCTCCGCCCCGCTGTCCAGGGCGGAGCGCAAGAGCACTGTCACGGAAGCGCTGTCCGCGTTTCCGGAATCCAGCAGCAGAATAACGCTCTGCAGAGTTGCCGCCGCGAGGTCGCCCTCATCCAGCTGCTGCAGTGCCTGCTGCAGCAAAATTTTGATGCTGTCGCTGTTTGCCGCCAGATCCTGCTCCGCCAGCAGGGCAGCCGAAGAGATCTGCGCAGCAGCGCTCTCCGGAAGCGCCCCAGCCATGACTGGCGACTGGAGCGCCAGCGCAGAGGACAGCAGCATTGCCCATATTCGTTTCATTTTTTTGTTCTTCATTTCCACTCCCTCTGTCTAGCGGTAACTCTGCATCGCCACAGGCGCCAGCGCAATAATGGACGGATCCACATTACCCGAACCGTCCTCCTCCATCCGGTACCGCACGCTCTCTCCCACCAGAGTCCAGACATACTGCTGATCCTTGGTGACATAGTCGTACTCATCACCCGGCACGAAATGTTCAATCTCCTCCGTGGAGATTAAAAACATAAAATGGTCCACCTTCTCCCGGTATACCGGATCACTCAGCGCCTCCGCCGTGTAGGTGTATTCCATGGTTCCGGGTGTCATATCATCCAGCATGGATTCCGAATCGTTCCAGGTGGAATCTGTCTCATACCAGACTCCGTCCATCTTAATCATGTTCCAGGCGTGGCCGCCCACCGAATCCATGGTAGCCCCCGCCATTCCGCCGATAAACACCGTCTCAATACCGCATTGCTGAAGCAGGTACTCCAACGCCAGCGTATATCCGTCGCAGACCGCGTAATTGGGATTTCCCGAAGAATCCGCCACCAGAGCCCCATAAGCCGTATGGGCCAGATCCTGCCCGTTTCCGAAGCTGATCTCATTGGCCACCGGATCATTATAGTTCACCAGATCAATCAGCTTGTCGTGCACCTGCCGGATCGTCTCATACTCTGAGATGCTGGTATCAATATCCGCCAGAAACTGACTGGCCGCCTGATTAAAAGCGGTCATCTGTTCCTCAAATTCCAAAAACGGCTCCAGCATCCGTATGTACACAAAGTAAAAACCGTTCTGATTGATGGCCTCCGAGGAATACACCATTTCCGCGTCCTCCCCGGAATAAAGCCAAAACAGCTCCGGATGGTCAAAACAGATGGCCCGGTAGGCCACATTGAATTCCCGGTAAAACTCTTCTCCATTGGGATCCATATCCGTCATCATCAGCCCGATGTTTCCCTCATTCACCGGATCCTTGGCCACACCGTACATCACATCGTAAATTTCTTTTGCGATGGGCCCCAGCCGCTCATAGTAGTAATAACTCTGAGCCCGGTTCACCAGCAGGGTTTCCTGCTGAGGCGTATACCCCGCCATCTGCTCGTTCAGCTCCTGCGCGTCGGCAGAAGAGAGCAGTTCCATGGGCTGAGAAGGTTGGTGAACCGCCAGATCACCGGTGGGCAGCGCCACACTGCCGGCTCCGCCGGAGGGCAGCGCCTCCGCTGCCGCGGCGGCCGTGGAACTGAGCAGAAAGGCCGCCGCCAGCGCCCCCAGCAGCAAGTTTGCTTTTATTCCATTTTTCATTTCAGCCTCCCTCTATACCCTAACCAAATGGTCTCCATGTCCAATACCGCAGTCAGCAAGCGTCACATGTTCATTCAGGACAATATCCTGGGCCTTCGCGCATAAAAAAACCTCATCGGAGGGCATATAGCGGCCGGAGGAAAGCTCCCTCACCGCCCTGACCAACAGCCGGGTCAGTTCCCCCACCTGCAGGAAATCCGGCACATATACCTCATAGGACTGTGAAATGGTGGGTACCTCCAGACAAATCAAAATTTTTTTCATCCCAGATCCTCCTCCAGCTCACTGGTCATAGCATGAAGCCGGTCCGCGGTTTTTCGCATTTTCTCATTCAGTTCACTGAGAAACTGTATTCGCCATCGAATACTGTCCGCCACCGTCCGCACCGCCTCCATACATTTGCGCAGCTTTTCCCCATCGGCCATTGGGTCATCCCGGCTCTGGAGCAGGCTCTGCCGCAGCAATTCTTCCAGCTGCGCGGCGCGCCTGCTCTCCTCATCTAAAAGCGCCCCATGCTCGTCCACGCCCAGATAGCTTATTCCGAAACGCATCTTCTGCCTTTATAAAAACTCGGCCACAGTCCCGGCAATTTCAATGGTTCTGTCAATGGAATCCTCCAGATTTGTGGTCGCATCCTCAATGGCCGTAGACTGGCGGGTCATGCGGTCCACATTCTCCTGGTACAGCCGTTTCAGCTCGGTCACCTGGTTCATGGCATTTCCCACTTTGATAATCTGTTTTGCCAGTGCCTGGGCGAACTGGGCCGCCTGGGGATCATCCCAGAAGGAGGTCAGACTCTTCTCATACTCCTCCAGCGTGTTCAGATGGGTGGTCAGCTGAGAGATGCAGTTGTCAAGAGAGTTAATTTTTGCCTGATATGCGCTCGCGCTATATTTTAAGATAATTTCCTTTGCCATGGTGATCTCCTCCCGTCGTTATACATTAAAATTGTTCACATAGTTCTGGAGTGACTCAAGTCCCTCCTCCACTGCCTTGCGGATCGTGCTGATGATATTGTCAAAGGTCTGAATCACATTGTCGAAGCCCTTTTCCAGCTCATTCCACGCAGTCTCGATTCCCTCTCCCACGTCATGCATCGCCTTCATGATGGTGTCGTCCTCGTAGGGTGCTGTCTTGCACTCCTCCTCCACGGCTTTCAATACCTTATCCACCTCTTTGAACTCATTCTCCACCTTCATTTTCCAGATTTTTGCCTGAGCCTCATCGAAGTT
>DBFBJF010000081.1:0-2980 GCA_048203265.1 Candidatus Merdiplasma sp. | reverse complement strand
ACAAGATATGCAATAAAAATACCAACAAAAAAGGTCTTGCTAAATTGATTTCACTCAATTCAGTAAGACCTTTTCTATTGGTTTCAGTTGGATTTTACCTGATAACCTCCGGCGAAATATGAATAAACTCTTTTCAGCCAGTGTTATCAATTTGTTATCAAATAGAACCTTGATAGGCTTCAAACGCCCTGTTTATGCGGGTTCTCAAATTTTTTTACTTACTCGAACTCAATCGTTGCCGGCGGCTTTCCGGTACAGTCATACATAACACGGTTCACGCCCTTCACTTCGTTCACGATCCGGTTGGTTACCTTTGCCAGCACCTCCCAGGGGATCTGGGCAGCGTCGGCGGTCATGAAGTCGGAGGTGTTCACCGCCCGGAGAGCGATGGCGTAATCGTAAGTTCTGAAGTCGCCCATGACGCCCACAGAGCGCATGTTGGTGAGGGCGGCAAAATACTGGCCCAGACCCTTATCCAGGCCGGCTTTGGCGATCTCCTCCCGGTAGATGGCATCCGCCTCCTGAACAATCTTTACCTTTTCCTCCGTCACCTCTCCAATGATGCGGATGCCCAGGCCGGGGCCGGGGAAGGGCTGACGGTATACCAGATATTCCGGGATGCCAAGCTCCAGGCCGGCTTTGCGGACCTCATCCTTAAACAGCAGGCGAAGGGGCTCCACGATCTCTTTGAAATCCACTACATCCGGAAGTCCTCCCACATTGTGGTGAGACTTGATCACTGCGGACTTTCCAAGGCCGCTCTCGATCACATCGGGATAAATGGTTCCCTGAACCAGGTAGTCCACGGCGCCGATTTTCTTGGCCTCCTCCTCGAAGACACGGATAAATTCTTCGCCGATAATTTTCCTTTTTTGCTCCGGCTCGGTTACACCCTTTAACTTGGCGTAGTAGCGCTGCTGGGCATTTACCCGGATGAAATTCAGTTCATAAGGGCCATCGGGGCCGAAGACAGCCTCCACCTCGTCCCCCTCATTTTTGCGGAGCAGACCGTGATCCACAAAGACGCAGGTGAGCTGCTTTCCGATCGCCTTGGAGAGTAGGACAGCAGCCACGGAGGAATCCACGCCGCCGGAAAGGGCGCAGAGCACTTTGCCGTCACCGATCTTTTTCCGGAGCTGTTTGATGGTAGTCTCCACAAAGGAAGCCATCTGCCAGTCTCCGCTGCAGCCGCACACCTTGTAGACAAAGTTGCTGAGCATTTTTTTGCCCTCCACCGTATGCATTACCTCGGGATGAAACTGGGTGGCATAAAATTTCTTCTTCGGACAGGACATGGCAGCCACGGGGCAGACGCTGGTGTGCGCTGTGATGGAAAAGCCCTCCGGAACGTGGGAAATGTAATCTGTGTGGCTCATCCAGGCAACCGTCTGGGCAGAGACACCCTCAAACAGCACATCGTTTGTGTCCACTGTGACCTCGGTGTGGCCGTATTCACTTACCGGAGCTGTCTCCACCTTTCCGCCCAGCATATAGGCCATCAGCTGAGAACCGTAGCAGATGCCCAGGATGGGAATGCCCAGCTCGAAAATTTCCTGAGAACAGCGGGGAGAATCGTCCCCGTAAACACTGTTGGGGCCGCCGGTGAAGATGATGCCCTTGGGATTCATCTCCCGGATTTTTTCCAGACTCAGCGTGTAGGGGTGAACCTCCGCATACACATTGCACTCCCTGACTCTTCTGGCGATCAGCTGATTATACTGTCCGCCAAAGTCCAGCACAATAATCATTTCTTTTTCCATGAAAGCTCCTCCTGTAGATGTGTCATTCGTTTTTCAACTTGAACATTGCTTTCTGTGGGGGCCGGGATATGGGAATTCCCTGATATGATCCGGCCCCCACAGCATGTCATTGTGTACTTATTATAGAGTATGGTTTCCGGCTTGGCAAGCCAAAGAAAAACTGTTTTGACCGCGCGTTATTCTGCGGCAGTATTTCCCTTCACCGCCAGACGGTTGATCTGAGTCGCCATGTAGCCTGCGCCAAAGCCGTTGTCGATGTTGACCACGGCGATTCCCTCCGCGCAGGAATTGAGCATGGTCAGCAGGGGGGAGAGCCCGTGGAAATGAGCGCCGTAGCCCACCGAGGTGGGAACTGCCAGCACCGGCTTGTCCACTAGCCCGGCTACCACGCCGGGCAGGGCGCCCTCCATGCCGGCCACGGCAATGATGCAGTTTGCGGCCCGCAGATGATCTGTGTTTGCCAGCAGGCGATGGATGCCGGCCACGCCCACATCGTAGATCCGTTCCACCCGGCTGCCAAAATATTCTGCTGTGCGGGCGGCTTCCTCCGCCACGGGAATGTCGGAGGTCCCACCGGTGCACACCGCCACGCAGCCTATGGGAGTGGGCTTTTGCCGCTGCAAAAGCAGTACCCGGGACAGCTCATCGTACTGAATGTCGGGGATCACCTGCCTGACCGCCTCATACTGTTCCAGGGAGGCTCTGGTGCCCAGCACGTTGCCCTCCTGCTGGGCAAAATGCTGATAGATAGTTACCAGGTGGTCCATGCTTTTCCCGGCACAGTAAATCACCTCACCGAAGCCGGAGCGAAGGGAGCGGTGATGGTCCAGCTTTGCAAATCCCAGTTCTTCATAGGGCATATCCTTCAGCTGTGCCTCCGCGTCCTCGATTGTCATAGCTCCGGTCCGTACTTCTTCCAATAGACTGCGTAGTTCCATTTTCGTCCTTCCTTCCGTCTGTAGCCTGATTTTGTATGTCTATTTTATTATCACACATTCTCCCCTGCCGTACAACTGGTTTTTTGCCGGAGGGGAGGAGGAAACGTTACTATTCACAGCCACCCCGCCCACATAAGCAGTCTTAGCTCTGTAAGGAGCGGGACTGGAGCCTCGAAGAGGCGACGAGTGCGCATGCGGGCGGGGTGGCTGTGAATAGTAACGTTTCCTCCTCCCCTCCGGCAAAAAACCAGTTGTACGGCAGGGGAGAATGTGTGATAATAA
>DBFBJF010000080.1:0-6686 GCA_048203265.1 Candidatus Merdiplasma sp. | reverse complement strand
GGAGAGCCTGGAAGAGCAGAGACAGGAACTGGCAGAGCAGCAGGAGATTCTGCGCTGGGAGGGGCATGAGGAAGCCGTGAGGATGCTTGCCCTGGAACAGGCGGGCGCGGCGGAGAGCATCTCCGGAAAGCTGGCGGAATACAGAAAGCAGCTGGCAGAGTGCAAAAAGACAATTCGGCTCTATGAGGAAGCCGTCCGGCTGTATGACGAGGCGTCCCGGGCGCTGGAAGAGCTGGAGAGAAAACGGGCGGAGTGGGAGCAGGCCCTGGAGAGCGCCCAGGAGCAGGCCCAGGACTTCCGGGAGAACTGGATCGCGTCGGTGTTTCAGGCGGAGAAGACGGCGCTCGCATGGCAGCCCCAAAGGGATGTTCTGCTGGATGTGGAGAAGCGGATGGGGGATTACCGGGAGCTCTCAGATGCCGGGGCCATTCAGGAACTTCTGCGCCTGGACTATGAGCGGCAGCGGCAGGCTCTGCTGGATCAGCGGGGCGAAAAGCAGCGTGCCTACCATGAAAAGGAAACTGAACTGGAAGAGATTTCCCGGGAGCTTGCCAGGGTGAAAAGCCGGGAGGAGCTGGAGCCGGATCAGGATGAGCAGACGATGCGCTCCAGGGAGGCGCTTGCCAAAGCTGGCATTCGCGCCGTTCCCTTCTATAAGACGGTGGAATTTTCCGAGCAGCTCACGGAAGCAGAATGTGCCAGGCTGGAAGCTCAGCTTCAGGGGATGGGACTTCTGGACGCTTTGGTGGTGGCCCGGGAGGAAATACCCCGCATTCAGAGGGAATGCCCGGAATTTCTGGACAGCCTGATTCTGGTGGAGCGGGAAGGCACCGTTCCTTTTCCCGGCCTGAAGGTCAGTGAGAAGCTGGAACCTGAAATGCAAAGAGAGGTTCTGCGGATATTGAACAGCATCGGATCAGACGCCGGGGAGGCTGCTGAAAATTTAGATGACCTTCAGGGAGTCGGAGCGTGCATCGGCGAGGATGGAAGCTTTCGTCAGGGACTTCTGGCGGGAAGAGCCGGGAAAGAAGGAGAGGCAGAATTTATAGGGCAGCTGGCCCGCCAGAGGAAAAGGGAGCAGCAGATTGGCCGGCTGGAAGCGCAGATCCGGGAGGTGAAGATCAGCCTGGAACAACTGGGCGGGGAGATCGCTGCGCTGGAGAAAAACCTGGGGCAGTTGGAGCAGGAATACAGGGAGCTTCCCGATTTTTCGGAGATCAACGAGGCGCTTCTGGAGGTTCAAAAATGCGGAGTGGAACTGGAGATTGCCCAGCGAAACGCCGCACAGCAGGAGCGCAGGGCCAGGGAGGCTGCCCGGAGAAAGGATGATACCTATCAGCGGATGCTGCAGCAGTGCCGCCCGCTCCCCTATGGAAGAACAGAAGCGGAGTATGAGGAAGCAGAGATGGCCCTGGCGGAATACGAGTCCGTCTGGCAGAAATGCAGGGGGCTGCTGCTCCAGATATCCGGGATCCGGGAGAAAACTGGTCTGCAGGAGGAACGGATCGACCGGGAGAAGGAGTCGCTGGATCAGGCGCTGTCGGAAAGACAGCGCTGCAGCGTGGAGAAGGGCGCCTGTGAGGTTCAGATACGCCAGTGTGAGGAATATCTGAATCGGCCGGAGATCCGTGAGCGGGCACAGCGTCTGGAACAGGTGAATGCGGAACTGAGTGCGATACAGAAAGAGTGCAACGATTTGAAAGTGGATACCGGAATACTGGAAGGCAACCTCGGCAGTCTGGAAAAGGAGGAACCGGAGCGCAGGGAGGCCCTTGTCCGGGCCATCGGGGAGGAAACTGTTCTGAGAAGCTGCTTTGAGGAAGAACTGGCCCTGAAACTGCTGTTTGGCCGGGAGAGTCTTTCCCTGGAGGAATGCGCCCGCAGGGCGCAGAGTATGCTGCGGGAAGGGGACAGGAACCGGGAAGCGGCGGAGATGCTGCAGGCGCTGTACCAGGTATTCCAGAGGCATAATGGGAATCTGGCCAGGTATGGAACTTCTCTGGAGGAATGCTTCGGCACAGAGCAGGGAGAAGAACAGACCGGGGCGGCCGGAGTCCTGCGCAAGCGTGTGCTGGTGGTGTCTGTCTGGAACGGAAAGAAGGTCTATCTGGAGGAGTTTTATCAGATTCTGAAAAATGCCATTGATGAGACAAGACTCCTGATTCAGCAGAAGGACCGGGAACTGTTTGAAGATATTCTGTCCCAGACCATCAGCCAGCAGATGACGGACCGGATCGCGGAAAGCCGGAAGTGGGTGGCGGATATGTCAAAGCTGATGCAGGAGATGGATACCTCCATGGGGCTCACCTTCTCTCTGGAGTGGAAACCGAAGAAAGCGGAAAATGACGCGGAACTGGATGTGGCGGAGCTGGAGCAGATTCTGCTCCGGGACCGGGATCTTCTGACCGTGGAGGATATTGAGAAGGCCGCCTCCCATTTCCGCAGCAAGATCCGGACAGAAAAGAGGATACGCCAGGAAAATGGCGGTGTGATCAATTATATGGATCTGGTGCGTGAGGCCATGGACTACCGTGGCTGGTTCGAATTTCAGATGTACTACCGGCGAGGGGAAGAGCCCAGGAAGCCTTTGACCAATGCGGCCTTTAACCGGTTCAGCGGGGGAGAAAAGGCCATGGCCATGTATGTGCCCCTCTTTGCGGCGGTCAACGCCCAGTACAAAAAGGCGGAGAACAGCGATTATCCCCGCATCATCGCCCTGGATGAGGCCTTCGCCGGCGTGGATGATAAAAATATCAGCAGCATGTTTGAACTGGTGCACAAGCTGGATTTCGACTATATCATGAATTCCCAGTCTCTCTGGGGATGCTATGAGACGGTGGACGGGCTGCGGATCGCGGAGCTGCAAAGGCCCATGAATTCCCAGATTGTAACGGTAATCCGCTACACCTGGAACGGCCATGAGCGAATTCTGGAGGAACAATAAATTGGAATGCGCGGAATACTTCCGGAGCCAGGCGGGATACCGCCGCTGCTTCGAGGAACTGCTGAAAAAATGGACGTCCTACGGCCGCTCGGCCGGGATGATTACCCTTGAGAACGCATCGGAGGAAGAACGGCGTCTGCTGGGCGGTATCCTGGGAAAGACCTTCTATGATTCAAAGATCCGGTTTTCCTTTGCTGATTTTGAGCGGGGACTGCAGCGGACGCGCTTCGCTCCCGTGGATATGAAGGAACTTCTGGAAAGCTATTTTGGGAAAGCAATTTCCACCAACCAGGAGGAGAAGGAGAGAAAACGGCAGGCGAGAGACCGGTTTTTTGAGGAGTTGTACGCATCCTTTGCGGATAACACCGGGAAAGACGCAGCCGGGGAAATGTCCGGGAAAATGGCTGGGGAAATATCCGGGAAAAATGTCGGAGAAATAGGCGCAGAGACGGCCGCCCTGCGCTGGATCCGGCAGATGATGGAGGATAAGACCTGGGGCTTTTGGCTGCTTTCCAGGGAGTTCGCGAAGAATAAAAAAGGAGCCAGAGAGCTGGGAGAAAATACGGGGAGAGCGCTTCAGGAGCTCTTTCCGGTTTTGCCGGGGAGAGAAACGGAAGAATCCGCAGAAGCGTTTCAGGAAACGATTCTGGCTGTCTTTGCCGCGAAGATCTGTGGGAAGCCCCACTATTTCGACCGGGGGACTCCAGGAGGGCAGCTTCTGACAAATGGACTCTGCTGTATTATGGGGCAGACGCTGCCGGAAAATGCCCATCAATGGAAGGAGCTGCTTCTTCAGGCAGGGATTGCGCCGGATTATGTATCCAGCATGGTTCATGCCTACGGCATCGGGCTAAAGATACCGGAGGGGAGACATCCTGCCCTGGAAGCCTTCCGGGCGCGGAGAGAAGCCTGCGTGATCACCTTGGAAAATCTCAGGAACGCGGTGGGAGCCTGGGCGCCGGGAAAGCGGATGTTTGTGGTGGAAAACGAGATGGTATTCAGTTTCCTCACAGAGCAGCTGCGAGGCCGGAACGCGGATGTGGGGCTGCTTTGCACCTCCGGACAGCTGCGGACAGCAGCCGTGAAGCTGCTGGAACTGCTTGCCGAGGCCGGATACCGGATCTGGTACAGCGGAGACATGGATCCTGAGGGAATCGAGATTGCTGACCGCCTGTGGAAGCGCTTTAAAGGCGGTGACTGTAAGGGCGGCGTAGAAATCTGGAGGATGTCGTCGGGGGACTACGGGAAGGGAATCTCAGGAGAGGTTTTGAAGGAGTCCAGGCTGACCCGGCTGGATAAGGTGGAGCATCCGGTACTAAAGGAAACGGCAGACTGTGTGCGGGAGAAGAAGCGGGCCGCATATCAGGAAAATATTCTGGAAGCCCTGCTGGGGGACCTGCTGAGCGCAGAAGATTAGAATGGAACGCGGATACAGGCGACAATGCGGGGCGGGGCCTCGACAGCGGATGATCCTGATTGGAGAAAGGAGAGGATGGGCGGTATGGAAGGAAAGAAGATTGCGGTGATATTTCCGGGAGTGGGCTATCACGCGGATAAGCCGCTTCTGTATTACAGCAGAAAGCTGGCGGCCCGGCACGGGTATGAAGTGGTGTGCATCGATTACGGACGGCTGCCCTCCGGAATCAAGGGAAACCCGGAGCTGATGCGCGCGGCTTATGAGCAGGCCCTGGGTCATGCCCAAGACCAGCTTGCCGGGATGGAGTTTGGAGCTTATCACCGTGTGCTGTTCGTCTCAAAGAGCATTGGAACCATTGTGGCGGCGTCCTACGATAAGCAGAATCAGATCGGAGCCGGCCATGTCTATTATACTCCGGTGGAAGCTTCCTTTCAGAACATGGGAACGGAGGGCATTGTCTTCCACGGGACCGGCGATGACTGGGCCGGGACAGAGGTGATTAAGCGGGAATGCGCAAAAAGAGGGCTGCCGCTTTTTGTGACCGAATACGCTAACCATTCCATGGAGACGGGGGATGTGCTGAGGGATCTGGACATTCTCCGGACGATCATGGGAGAGACGGATCGGTACATCCGGGAATTTACCCGGGAGTGAGGGGAATGGGATCGCCACGAAATCGGGAAGCCTTTGTGAACTTTTACTTTCATATATTAACAATATCCCTGTCACTCAAGCGAAGCAACAGGGATATCTTTTCTTATATTCCAAGTTTTTCCATTACACCTTTCAGTGCCTCTCTGACAGGAGAGTCTGCCGGGAGTTGTACCATGGGACGTCCTTCACAATCGTACTTATATACTGTATCATCCTGGGGAATCACGCCCAGCAGATCCAGCTTCTGGTGTTGGATTTCCTCCAGTGTCCCGTCTAAAAGCCTTCTTTCTATATTTTTATGATTTTTCTGCTAATTTCACTGCAAGGTCGGCAACTGCTGCCCCCATATTTTCGAACGGTTCCTCACACTGATCAAGATCTTTTGCGATACCAACAGCTCCGATCTGGAAATGTGACCCGCCATGTCCGTCAACTCCTGAGCAGACCAGCATTCCCTTCAGCAGCATATAGCGGACGATTTCCATTATCGCTGTATCAGTTCCGCCAGTCGGAGACTGTGCAGTTACAAATGCTGCGCCTACCTTTCCCCGCAAATTAATCCGATAGCTGTTATCGAACCATTTTTTTAGTTCCCAGCTCAGGCTTGTAAAATAAACAGGTGTTCCGAAAATAACGGCATTGCTGTCCTCTAAGAATGCCAGGTCTGTTTCTTCTTCCCTGATGTTCATGGCTTTCACCTGTATAAAAGGATACTTTTTTAGTATCCCGTTCTCTATGTATTCAGCTGCCATATCCGTATTGCCCGTTTGGCTTACATAGATAATTGAAATTTTCATTTTAACCTCCATATGCGTAGTTTATTACAGGAAAAATTCATTTGCACTTCGTACATCTTTTAGTCCGCCAAGCATCTGTCCCATCTTTTCCCGCAAAGGAGCTGGCAGAACGCGCGCATTTTCAGGACAGGCCGCAGTGCAGGCCATACAGAGGATACACTTTTCTGTGTCTGTCATGACAGAACTATCTTTGATCCGGATGGCGTCTGTAGGGCAGATCTTTTCACATGTTCCACACAGATTGCATTCCGGAAGAGAAATTGGCGTCACCGGCAGATTCATGGCCTCTTTGTATGGGTAATTGCCGGGAACTTTGACTTTCTCCTGCGTTCTTTGTTCCAATTTTCTCTGTACTTGCTGCGCGAAATCCTGTATTTCTTTCCGATCCGCGTCATCGGGCCGTCCTTTTGCTACCTCCGGAGCCATGGAATGCTGCGCCACCAGGGCGGCCGATGCGATCACCTGAAAGCCCTGCTCTTCCATGATACGGTTCAGTTCCAACAGCGCGTCTTCATAGGCCCGGTTTCCATAGACCGCCAGGGTCACGGCCTTTTTTCCGCTTCCGCCTATCTTTTTCAGTTTTTCCGATACAAGTTCTGGAATTCTGCCGCCGAAAACTGGTGCGGCAACGATAATCAGATCACATTCCGGCTGGATAATTTCCCTCTTTTTATCTCCCAGATTTACTTCTGTTAAGTGTTCCGCAAGTCCTTCGCAAAAAATTTCTGCGGCCTTTTTGGTTCCTCCTGTAGGACTGAAATAATACAGTTGTGTTATATTCAGCATATTATTTTACCTCCTTTTTGCTTTATTAAAATGAAATCAGTAAAAGCATTGTCAACATTTATACCATTTAAATTGTACTGTATAATAA
>DBFBJF010000079.1:0-6771 GCA_048203265.1 Candidatus Merdiplasma sp. | reverse complement strand
TCTGGTTCTTCTTCAGTTGGTGTGTACACTGCTTTATACCAATTCGTATAAGTACCGGAGTCTGTAGTGTCACCAGTACGTGCCTTGACCAGCCCATCGGAACGTGGATCAGCCGTAATCGACAAAGTCTCCGTCCCCGGTTCAATCGTATCTTCCTTCGTCTCCGACTCGATAGACGGACGGGAAGCGGAACAATTATACAGCACATGGCGGATAGCGTTCACGTCTCCATCAAATTCAAAGAGCAGGGCAAATTTCACGCTTTCCCCAACGCCACTGTTTTCGACCAGCACGCCTTTGGCATCCAGCTTCTCCTGAAGGATCTCCGTGCGGAACCACTCCGGAATCAGGGCAATCTCCAGATCGCCACTGTAACCGTTGTTAGTCACGCTGCGAAAATAAACAATACCATCCGCATAGAACGGGCTGGTTTCGCCCTCCGCATCCAGACTGATACTCACTGCACCGGGGATTGCCTTTGGCTCCGCATACGAAAAAGTAGTCGTGCCATCAGAATCTGTCTCAGTCAGCTTGGCAGCGTGGACATTTTTCAAGTTATATTTCACTTTGTTTCCCATGAAAATCATACCTCCAATTCAAATGAGTAAAGGACTTCATAGAGTTTTTCGCTCTCGATCCAGACCTCTGTTTTGTCATAAAAAATACCGTGTATATCCAACACGGTTTCCAGCTTCTGTTCCACAGCCAGATCCTTGCTGTCTGTGTACAGTTCAATATTCACATTGCTAACCTTCAAATAAACTTTTCCGTCTGCAGAAAAGTTGTCGCTCTGGGGCAGAAGGTAGCAAATAAAGGGAGGATCGGGAGATTCCCCTTCCGCAAAGTGATCATAAGCATAAGGGATACCCGTTTCCTCCAAAAGTTTCACCAAATCATCCATTCGTCAGGCTCCTTTCAATCTCACGCTCCAGCTGTTCGATACCTACTTCTTCCGCAGCGGCGATATGGGGCCTTGCGGCCACCCGGCCGCCGCCACGCTTCGCATGGCCATGCTCCAGTAGGTGAGCGATCTGATATCGGTTCCTGGAATGTACCGTCACCTGCAGAACGTTGGCGCTTTCCTTTGTGGTCTTCACCGCCCAGCTTTTCGCATAGTCTCCGGTATCTCTTGGTGCGCTGGCTTCAATATCTTTCCGGACGGTCGTGCCAGCCTTTTTCACCGCTTCCTTCATATCCTCCGTGGCCAACTCTGCGTACTCGGTCAGCTGTTCCATCACAGCAGCGGAAAGCTGGCTGATCGGGATTTTCCTTCCCATCACTACCGCCTCACTTTCTCGCAGGACAGCTTGATACTCTTGCGCCTGTAATTCATATGATACACAGCAGCGATGTTATAAATCTCCCCGTTGAATTCCACCCGGAAATGGGTGGAGTCAATCTCTGCTGCTTTTTTGCACCAGCGGATCGTAAAGTCGATGCTGGAGTCATCCACCACCATCCCGGCATCCGTCTGTTCCTTCCCGGCCTCACCACTGACGGTTGCATAGCAGGTATAAAAAGGCTGCCATTCATTCCGGCGGTTTCCAATGGAATCGGTGACCACCGTATTCTTGGATATAAAAATCCGTACATTCAACAGTTCGATGTCCATCAGAATGCCTCCTTCCTCGAACCGAACAGGAGGGAACGGAGCGTCAGGATTAAATCATGGTGATCCGCTTCCTCCCGGTGTTCATATAAATACGCAACCGCATACATGGCTGCGGTTTTTACTTTTCCATCTCCGCTTAGATCAGCTTCCCCATCTACCCGGAGGACATCCCTGCAAAGCTGTTCCGCCGAAGTGATAAAATCGGTAATCAGCTGGTCATCGTCTTCATAGTCCACCCGGAGATACTGTTTCATTTCCTCCAGCGTTACAATCATAGGGTCTCCTCCTCACATAAAAAGTTATGCTGTAGGCGTATCAGCTTTCAGCTTCAGGATCTGCACGGCTTCCGGCAGGATCAGCTTGCCATCCACACGCTCCTTTGCCACGTAACCGATCATGCCGTTGCCAGCGAACAATTCCCGCAGTTCGGAGAACGAACGGGTGCCACGGTCACCGATGTTGTAGTATTTATAATCACCAAAGGCAATCGCATCCTCCGGGGCGTAAGCGGAAGTGTGTACCGCATAACCCAGTACCCGATCCGGCTCCCCGGCCTGATAGGACGGCTGCCAGATATAGGCCCCGTTATTATCCTTCAGCTTGCGCAGGGAAGAGAGGGTCTTATCATTCATGATAAAGGATGCTTTCTTCCGGTACGGACGCTTCAGGGCATACACCAGATCCAGCATATCATCTGACTTGATCGCAGCCGTTAAGGTTCCGGCCACTGTACCGCCGCCGGTCGCTGCAAAAAGCCCCAGTGGCTTCCCTGTGCCGTCCCCGTTCAGGAAAGCGTCCTCTTCCGCATTGCCCAGTGCCTTTCCGAATTGATCCAGAATATAACCTTCCAGATTGAAGGCGTTATCATAGAGAAGTTCTTCCGTCACCTTGATTGCCACATGGAGTTTGTGGGCATCCAACAGGATCTGGCTAAAAGTAGCGTCCCCGAACGTAAGAGCGCCGCCCTCTTCAATCCAGCTGGCGGCGGGTTTTGTTGCGGCGATATTGATTTTGTGTTCCCCGGAGGTCGTAATGGTCGTAGCCAGACGGCGCATGATATTCTCTTCCGACAGAGTATCGATCAGCCTGTGATCATACTCTTCCGGTACCAGATACCCGCCATCTGCGTCCACGCCTTCCTGCAGGATGTTGGACACCCGTTTAAAGTTGGAGCGGAACGCATCCAGCATGGCTTTCCGGTATTCATCGGAAGCACGTCCGGTCTTTGGTTCCTCACCTCTGCCGCTGCCCGGTTTGTTCGTCAGCGGCTGATTCACCGGGCGGTTCAGTTCCGCTTCCAGCGCCTCCTGCCTCTCCAGACGGGCGATCTCTTTGCCAAGGTCATTGATCTCCTGCTCCATCTGGGTATAAGTGGCATCGTCTTCTGCCGTCAGTGTCCCTTTCTCCGTGCGGTGGGATTCCAGAAAGGCTTTTGCGGCCTCCCACGCTTTGTTCCGCTTCTCACGCAGTTCTAAAATAGTCATAATCGTTTACCTCCATTACAAATGTTGTTTGATCAGGTTCAGCCGCTCCATCAGGGAATCGACTGAGCGCCCGGTTTCTTCCGGCTGCTTTTGGATACGGCATTTCGCCGCCAACTTGTCCATCAGGGAATTCGTGACCGCCGCACGGGAGAACATCATCGGCGCTCCTGCCACGGCCAAGTCCTCTTCCGCCTCGGCATCCTCAGCTGCCCGTTTCAAGATGTCATCGGCAAAGCCCAGTTCCACAGCGCTGTGGGCGTCCATCCAAGTTTCCGCATCCATCAGATGGGAAAGTTTGGCACGGGACAATCCCGTCTTGATCTCATAGGCGTTGATGATGCTCTCCTTTACTTCCGAGAGCATACTAATTGCCTTTTCCATCTCAGCAGTATCGCCAAAGGCAACCGTGGCCGGATTGTGGATCATCATCATGGAAACAGGGGAGACCAGCACCCTTGTCCCGGCCATAGCGATCACGCTCGCCGCAGAAGCCGCAATGCCATCAATCTTTACGGTCACGTTTCCGGGATAGTCCATCAGCATGTTATAGATCTGGGCCGCTGCCACGCAGTCCCCGCCTGGAGAGTTGATCCACACCGTGATATCCCCGCTGCCGGAACACAGTTCTTCTTTAAAGACCTGCGGCGTGACGTCATCATCAAACCAGCTTTCCTCTGCGATGGTGCCGTTTAGGAACAGCGTCCTCTCCTGTATCGGCTCCTGTGTCTCCTGATTCAGAACCGTTCGGTTCTTCCACTTCCAGAACTTCTTCATCGGATTCTTCCTCCTTCCCGCCGCCATCGACAGCGAATATTCCCGCATCCTCCAGCTTCGTCATGTTTCCATTGATCAGGTACAGGTCACCGCCCTGCTCAGCCGGGATACGGTCAAGATTTTCAAGTTCCCGGATGTCATTGGCGCTCATCCAGCCGTTCTGGCGGGCTGTGGCATAACCATTCATCCTGCTCTGGTAGTCCCCACGGAGTAGACCATCCACATTGAACTTGGCAAAATAAGCAGCCTTCTCGGATTCCGTAAGAAGTACACGGTTAATGGACTGTTCCCAACGGACAATCCACGGTTCCAGTGTGTATTTCACAAACTCCAAAGACTGCTGCTCAATATTAGAAAAGCTCGACTTTTCAAGATCCCCCACCATATGCGGCGGTACCCTGAAAATTCGAGCAATCTCATCAATCTGAAATTTTCTTGTTTCCAAAAACTGTGCCTGTTCCGGGGAAATGGAGATCGGTGTATACTTCATTCCTTCCTCCAGAACAGCGACCTTGTTGGAATTCCGGCTTCCTCCAAAGGCTTCATTCCAGCTGTCCCGTACCTTGGCCGGATCTTTCACCGTTCCGGGATGTTCCAAGATACCGCCGGGTGTCGCACCATTGGCGAAGAATTTCGCCCCGTACTCCTCGCAGGCAATGGCCATACCAATGGCATTCTTTGCCATCGCAATGGGGCTGTAGCCCACAAGACCATCAAATCCTAACCCCGGAATATGCAGCACATCGGTGGGCTTTAAGATGACCGTTCCACTCTTCATGGTGGGCGCATCGGAATCCGACACCAGATAACTGTAATACAAATGCCCTTTCTCATCCCGATCCACGGTCATCCGGTTTGGCATCAGGGGATACAAACCCAATACCTGCCCTTTCCCGTTGCGGATGATTTGTGCATAAGCATTTCCCCAAAGGAGCAGGTGTGTCATCAGCGTCTCCCGGAACACAAAAGAAGTCATTTCCGGGTTTGGCTCATCATGTAGAATCCGGTACAGCGGATGGTCAACCGCCTTTTCCTTGCTGCCGTCTTCCCGGTACTTGTACAGATGGACGGGAAGTCCTGCAATGGACTCGGAGAGAATCCGCACACAGGCATACACCGCTGTCATCTGCATGGCTGACCGCTCATTCACATTCTTCCCGGAGGTACTGCCACCAAAGAAAAAGCGGTAGGCACTGCCGGAGGTACTGTTTTTTGGCTTATCCCGTGACCGGAACAGCCCTGATAAAATTCCCATAAAGATCACGCTCCCTTCTATATAAAAAGAATCCCTCTCTCGTCATACACACTGGTGGGCGGGGTACTACGGATACAGCGGTCAAGCCCCATGATCAGGGCCACAATGCCATCAATCTTCTCCACTGACCGCTCTTTATCCGGTTTGATATTCCCGGCCGGATCTTGGCGCATCACCACGTTCTGGGCCATCCATTTAAGAACCGGATTCCCTCCGTGGATGATGTTTCCTTCCATCAGCAGTTTATACAGTTCCTTGGATGGGGGAGACATATCCTTAAATCCCTGCCCGAAGGGAACCATCGTAAATCCCATATCCTCCAAGTTCTGCACCATCTGCGTGGCATTCCAACGGTCGTAGGCGATTTCGATGATATGGTACTTCTCTCCCAACTGCTCAATGAACCGTTCAATAAACCCGTAATGGATCACGTTTCCTTCCGTGGTGAGGATGTATCCCTGCCGTTCCCATACATCATAGAGGACATGATCCCGGCGGCAGCGCAGTTCCAGTGTTTCCTCCGGCAGCCAGAAGAAAGGCAGAACAATGTATTTCTCTTCTTCCGTCCTCGGAGGAAAGACCAGCACCAATGCTGTAATATCCGAGGTAGAGGAAAGGTCAAGCCCCGCAAAGCAGTCCCGGCCCAAGAGCGAGGCGTAATCAATCTTCTGATTGCCCCGGTCGTAGATATGCTCCGGTATCCATGCCACCGCTGAGTTTGTCCACATATTCAGACGCAGCTGCTTGAATACATTTTCCTCTGCCGGGTTATCCAGCGCCTCCCGGTAAGCGTCCCGGACACGATCAATACTGATGGTGTATCCCAAAGACGGGTTCGCCTTATACCAGTTCTTCTCATCATTCCAGTCATCCTCGTCACTCAGGCCGTAGATCACTGGGTAAAAGGAATGATCCGCTTTCCTGCCGTTCATGATATCCAGCGCCTTGGTATGCAGTTCATAACAGATACTTTCCTTATCCGTCCCAGCCGTGGTGATGATAAAAAACAGCGGCTGCTCACGGGCATCGCCGGAACCTTTGGTCATAACGTCATAGAGTTTCCGGTTCGGCTGAGCATGGATCTCATCAAAGACGAGGCCGGAAATATTCAATCCATGTTTCGTGCCTGTCTCAGCGGAAAGCACCTGATAGAACCCGGCATTCCGGTAATTGACGATCCGCTTGGTGGCCGCCGCAATCTTCGACCGCTTTAAAAGCGCCGGACATTTCTCCACCATCCGCTTTGCCACATCAAAAACGATGGACGCCTGACTCCGGTCATTGGCGCAGCCATACACTTCCGCACTGGCCTCACCATCCCCATAGAGAAGATACAGGGCGATGGCAGCCGCCAGTTCTGACTTCCCGTTTTTCTTCGGAATTTCCACATAGGCGCTGCGGAATTGCCGCTTTCCATCCGCTTTCACGATGCCAAAAATATCCCGGACGATCTGCTCCTGCCACGGGAGCAGTAAAAATGGTTTCCCATCCCATTTGCCCTTCGTGTGTTTCAGGTTCTGGATAAAAGCCACCGCATGATCCGCCCGCTTCGCATCGTAATGGGAAGTGGGGAGCATAAAAGGGGAGGGTGTGTATTGAAAGTCCATCAGCAGCCGCCCCCTTCCAGCAGTTTCTCCATCTCATCT
>DBFBJF010000078.1:0-6647 GCA_048203265.1 Candidatus Merdiplasma sp. | reverse complement strand
AAAACAGGTCCAGCCTTTTGCCGCCGGTGGGCAGGCGGTCGGGGTAGGCCATGGCGTAGAGGATGGGCAGGCGCATATCCGGCGTACCCAGCTGGGCGATCACTGCACCGTCCACATACTCTACCATAGAGTGGATCACACTCTGGGGCTGCACCACCACCTGAATCCGGTCCACATCCACGCCAAACAGCCATCTGGCTTCCATCACTTCCAGCCCTTTGTTCACCAGAGTGGCTGAATCAATAGTAATCTTCTGGCCCATGGTCCAGTTGGGATGCTTCAGGGCATCCTCTACCCGGATATTCGTCAGCTCCTCCCGCTTCTTCCCCCGGAAGGGGCCTCCGGAAGCGGTCAGCAGTATTTTCGCAATCTGCTGGGGATTCTCCCCGTTCAGAGACTGAAAAATGGCGCTGTGCTCGCTGTCCACCGGAAGAATCTTCACTCCCTGCTCCTTTGCCAGCGGCATAATAAGATGGCCGGCAGTCACCAGCGTCTCCTTGTTGGCCAGAGCAATATCCTTCCCCGCCTTGATGGCCCGGATTGTGGGCACAATCCCAATCATACCCACGATGGCGGTCACCAGCATCCTAGATTCGGGTTCCTCTGCCACCTGGATCAACCCCTCCATCCCGGAGGCGATCTTCACTGGAAGATCCGCTGTCCTGGCCCGCAGTTCCCTGGCATCCTTCTCATCCCAGACTGCCGCCAGAGACGGATGAAACTCCCGGATCTGCTCCTCCAGTTTCTTCAAATTCCGTCCTGCCGCCAGGGCAGTCACCTGAATATCTTGATTGGCCCGCACCACATCCAAAGTCTGCGTACCGATGGATCCCGTGGAGCCCAGTATGGCTATCTTCTTCATGGTATCTCCTTTCCTCCGCCAAAGGGCAAAGCCCTCGCCGAACCTTACGCAGCCCCTCGCAGACTGCTCATAAGTACTGCCAGAAAATAAATCACCGGCGCGGTAAAAATGACGCTGTCAAAGCGGTCCAGGATCCCACCGTGCCCCGGGATCAGTTTTCCATAGTCCTTAATATCGTGGTTTCTCTTTATGGCAGAGGCCGACAGATCTCCCACCATGGAAATCAGGGCTCCCACAGCGCAGATCACGGCGTACTCCAGCATCTGGTTTCCCGATGCCTCCAGGTAGCCTCCCACTGCTGCCGCATAAATGGCCCCCAGGATGGCGGCCCCGGCCACGCCTCCCACCGCGCCCTCCACCGATTTCTTGGGGCTCAGCTTCGGGGACATCTTGTGCTTCCCGATGAGCATTCCCACGCAGTACGCGCAGGTATCGCAGCCCCAGGAGCACAGGAAAATCAGCCACACCAGAAAAGCGCCATCCTGGAGATTTCTCGTCTGGTAGATGTAGGAGAGCATCACTGCTACATAAACAACCCCGAAAAAAGTTCCCATCACCTGCTCAGACCGGTATCTGGGGTACGTAAACACATAGACAAACATCAGCGCAATCAGCACGCCCACCAGCTCAATCATAGTATATGCCGGCGCCTGGAAATATAGCAGGCAATCGAAAAGCAATGCTCCTGCGTATCCTGCCAGGGACAGAGGGCAAACGCCTCGCTCCTCCACTCCGATTGCCCGGTACAGCTCATGCATACCGATGAGGGACACCGCCATCAGGGTGAGCATCAGCACAGGTCCCCCCGCAATAATTGTGACCAGCGCCACGGCAACCAGCACAATTCCGCTGATCAATCGCGTCAGAAACACGGTCACTCCTCCTTTACTCCGCCATAACGGCGTTCTCTGCTGTTGTATTTTTCAATGGCCCTTTTCAGATCCTCCTTGGTAAAAGCCGGCCAGGGCACATCTGTGAAATAAAATTCCGTGTAGGCCAGCTGCCACATCAGATAATTGGAAAGCCGCTGTTCCCCGCTGGTGCGGATCAAAAGATCCGGGTCCGGAATCCCGGCCGTGTCCAGATAACCGGAAAAGCATTCCTCCGTGATCTCATCCAGAGTCAACTTTCCATCCTTATAGTCCTGGGCCAGCCGGCGGATTCCCCGTATGATCTCATCCCGGCTGCCATAGTTGATGGCAATCTGAAAATTCAGTCCGGTGTTGTCCTTTGAGGAAGCCACCAGTTGGCGCAGACTCTCCTGCAGATCCGGATCCAGCGCTGTGGGATCGCCCAACACCCGCACCTTCATATTGTTATCCCTGGCTGTCTTCTGACAGGTTTTCGTGTAGCTGCGAAACAGCTTCATCAGCGCTCCCACCTCGTCTGCGGAGCGTTTCCAGTTTTCTGTGGAAAACAGATATACGGTCAGGTATTTGATTCCCATATTGTAAGCGTCCCGACAGATCACCTCCAGATTTTTTGCTCCTCTCACATGGCCGTAATTGCGGGGCATTCCCTTGCTCTTGGCCCATCTGCCGTTACCATCTAAGATAATTGCCACATGCTGTGGTACCGTCATTGCATATCCTCCAATCTCCCTCTCTTACAACTGACATTGAGGATGGGAACTCTGCAACAATGTCAATTTTACAGAATACCCACCCTCATCATTTATGCCTATACCGTCAGAATTTCCTTTGATTTCTCTTCCACTGCTTTGTCAATGTCTTTGATATGCTTGTCCGTCTCCTTCTGGATCACATCCTCCAGATCCTTGATCTCATCCTCAGACACATCCGTCTTGCCCAGCTTCTTCAGGAACTCGTTGGCATCCCTGCGGATATTTCTCACCGCCACCTTGGCCGCCTCGCCCTTTTTCTTAATGTCCTTCACCAGCTCTTTTCTGCGCTCCTCCGTCAGTTCAGGGAAGACCAGACGGATCACCCGGCCGTCGTTGGTGGGGTTGATCCCCAGATCCGACATGTTGATGGCTTTCTCAATAGCCTTCACCATGGATGCCTCCCAGGGCTGTATCTGAAGAATGCGGGGTTCCGGAACGGAAACATTTCCCACCTGCTGCAGCGGTGTGGGAGTTCCGTAGTAGTCCACCATGATCTTTTTGAGTACATTGGGGTTTGCCCTGCCTGCACGGATCGTGCCAAACTCTTCGATCATATTCTTGTATGATTTGTCCATCTTTTCCGCGTAAACTTTAATTCTCTCATCCATGTTGTTTTCCTCCTGGTTTTCCCTGATTCCTAAACCGTCACTTTCGTTCCGGTGAACTTTCCATTGACCGAATTGATGATGCTGTCCGGCTCATTCAGCCCGAATACCAGCATCGGCATTTGATTTTCCATGCACAGAATGGACGCAGTCATATCCACTACCCCAAGCTTCTTGTCGATCACTTCCTGAATCGAGACCGTCTCATATTTCTTCGCGTCGGGGTTGTCCTTGGGATCGCAGTCATACACACCGTCAATCGACTTCGCCAGCAGAATCACTTCCGCCTCAATCTCAATGGCACGCAGCACAGTGGTGGTATCGGTGGAAAAGTAGGGATGTCCGGTTCCTCCGGCAAAAAAAGCCACCTTTCCCGCCTCCAGTGCCCGGCATGCCCGGTCCTTGGAAAACAGCTCCGTAAAAGCACCGCAGGCAAAGGGCGTATAAATCTCAGTATCCAGCCCCACAGAGCGGAAAATCTCAGAGACATAGATGCAGTTCATCACCGTAGCCAGCATACCGATCTGGTCCGCCTTTGTCCGGTCAATATTCTCACTGGAACGTCCGCGCCAGAAATTCCCGCCGCCAATCACAATTCCCACCTGAATTCCGGCATCCGTCAGCTGCTTTACCTGTTTCGCCACACCTGTCACGGTAGCCTCGTCAAATCCGGTCTTTTTGTCCCCGGCCAGAGCCTCACCGCTCAGCTTTAACAATACTCTTTTCATCACTGTACCTCGCAATAATTTTTTTTATTATATCATACCCTGGTTCAAAATGCTACACAGTGCGCGCCCTTTTTCTCTCCTCCAGCTTCTTTGCAATCCAGCCAGCCAGATCCCAGATCTTCTGTACCAGAAGGCTCAGGTAGCGCAGCGCGGGTTCCGTGATCACTGCGAAAATAATCAGCAGCATCGCGCACCGTCTGGACAGAGTGGAGATGGCAAAAATCTGGTTCATAAAGATCATACAGAACAGAAGCCCGAAGATCATGGTGAACCACATAGCCCAGTGATATTTTGTCATGGGGGACGCGATCCGGTAAAGGATCATAACACCCACAATCGCCAGCAAAATCGTACAGGAGGTGGACAAATCAGAATCCGCCACATTAAACTCCTGACAGAAAATAACCAAGCCGCTGATCACCACAAAATCAGTAATTCCCGCAGGCAGTGCCCGGAAAAACACATTGCTCAGGAAATGGCCCCGAATCCTGTTCTTATTCTGTTCCAGCGACATCAGGAACGCAGGCACACCGATGGTAAACATACTGATTAGTGATATCTGAGACGGCTCCAGCGGATAATTCATCATAAACACAATAGAGAATACCGACATCAGCAGGGAGAAAATATTTTTCACCAGAAACAGGCTGGCTGTCCGCTCAATGTTGTTCACCACTCGGCGGCCCTCCGCCACCACAGAAGGCATCTTTGCGAAATCTGACTCCAGCAGCACAATCTGGGCCGCATGGGCCGCCGCATCGCTGCCGGACGCCATAGCCACACTGCAGTCCGCATCCTTCAGCGCCAGCACATCATTTACGCCGTCTCCAGTCATGGCCACCGTATGTCCCCGCTGTTTCAGGGCTCCCACCAGCTGCCGCTTCTGCTCCGGAGTCACCCGGCCAAAAACGGTATAGCGGTCCACTGCATCCAGCATATCATCCGCAGTATTGAGGGTGGAGGCGTCCACATACAGATGGGCATTTTCGATTCCTGCCTCCTTCGCCACCTCCGAGACGGTCACCGGATTGTCTCCGGAGATTACCTTGATGGTAACTCCCTGCTCCGCAAAGTAACGGAACGTCTCCGGCGCCTGCTCCCGGATGGGATTGGCCAGCAGAATCATTCCGCTGGGAATCACCGGCGCGGTCAATTCCTTGCCGTCCAGCGTTCCCTGGTACTCTCCAAACACCAGAACCCGGTAGCCCTGGCTGCCATAATGTTCGATGGGCTGTCTGTAATTGTCATACTGGGAGCGCAGCAGAAACTCCGGAGCTCCCAGCACAAAAGCCCGCTGCCCGAACACCGCTCCGCTGTATTTAAAGGCGGAGGAGAACGGGAATACCTGATCCGGCCGTTTTCCGGTCTGCTTGGTAAAGTACTCCTTCATGGCTTTCATGGTAATATTGTCGCTGCTCATTCCTGCCACAAAGTCGCCCAGCTGAAGTTCCAGCGCCGCCAGCTCCTCCGGCGTAAACTCCTCCCGGTACACTTCTTCTTCCGTCTCCCCAGAATCCTCACTGTGCTCTGCAGACGGTTCAGTCTCCGCCAAAACCGGCTGAAGCTCCCCTTTGGGTTCCACCTGCAAAAGGCCTTCGCCAGTCCCCGCGGCCTGTATCATCCCGGCCATCTCCTCTGTGGTTGCGGCCTCCCCGGCCGTCTCCCCTTCCGGCGTCTCCTTCTCCTGAGGCACCGCCCTCAGGGGGATGGCCCGCTTCACTGTCATAGTATTCTCTGTGATGGTTCCTGTCTTATCCACGCACAGCACATCCACCCGGGCCAGCGTCTCGATGGACTTCATGTTGTGCACCAGCACTTTGTTCATGGCAAGACGCATCACGCTCACCGCCATGGCAACGCTGGCCAGCAGATACAGTCCTTCCGGGATCATCCCGATCACTGCGGCCACCGTACCTGTCACGCTATTTCGAAAGGTCTCCCCGTTAATGAAAAACTGCTGAGAAAACAGCAGGATCCCAATGGGAATAATCAGTACGCCCACAATTTTCACCAGCCGGTCCAGAGACCGGATCATTTCTGACTGTTCTCCTTTCTGCTGGGCCTTTGCCTCCAGTGTCAGCTTGGACACATAGGAGTCCGCTCCCACCTTGTCGAGTCTTGCCTTACACTGTCCGGAAACGATAAAACTGCCGGAGAGCAGTTCATCCCCGGGCTTCTTGGAAATTTCATCCGCCTCACCGGTGATGAGGGCTTCATTTACGGAGACCTCCCCCTCTTCCACCACGGCGTCCGCCGGAATTTGATTGCCCGCCTCAAAAATCACCAGATCATCCAGCACCAGCTCCTCCGCCGGAATCACCTGCTCCTCTCCATCCCGCAGCGTCTTGATTTTCGGCGCGCTGAGAATCGTCAGCTTGTCCAACGTCTTCTTGGACCTCCACTCCTGGAAAATACCGATGAATATATTAGCAAAAATAATCGGAAGAAACGTCAGGTCCCGAAAGGAGCCCACCACACACAGAAGTATAGCAATAATCAGGAAAATCAGGTTAAAGTAAGTGCAGAGATTCTCCCTGATGATATCTTTCAGAGTAACGCTCTCCGCATCCACCGGAGTGTTTACGGCACCGTTGTCAATCCGGTTCTTTACCTGCTCTGCCGTAAGTCCCCTGCTTAAGCTGGGCTTACAGCGCTTTAAGGGCTCCACGGTAAACATGGGAGGCTCCTCTTCTTCCGGAACACTGCCGTCACCTAAAACCAGAGCTGTAGTCTCAGCCGTGGTCTCCTGGGGCTGCAGGCCGGTCTCCTGGGAAACCGTCTCCTGTTCCTGCACCTGCCCCTCTTCATCCTTTTCCTCTTCCTTATCC
>DBFBJF010000077.1:0-4585 GCA_048203265.1 Candidatus Merdiplasma sp. | reverse complement strand
CTTGGTGGCGATCACGGAGTTGCAGCCGTGGGCGATGTTGGCAAAGGGGCCGCCGTGTACGATGGCGGGAGTGTGTTCCAGAGTCTGTACCAGGTTGGGTTTCAGAGCGTCCTTCAGAAGAGCGGTCATAGCGCCCTGAGCATGCAGGTCTCCTGCGGTTACCGGCTTCTGCTCAGATACTTTTCCGTAGGTGTAGCCCACCACGATCCGGGACAGTCTCTCCTTCAGATCCTTGATGTCGCTGGCCAGGCACAGCACTGCCATGATCTCGGAAGCCACGGTGATGTCGTAGCCGTCCTCTCTGGGCATACCGTTGGTTCTTCCGCCCAGTCCGTCCACCACAAAACGAAGCTGACGGTCATTCATATCTACGCATCTTCTCCAGGTGATCTTTCTGGGGTCGATGTTCAGCTCATTGCCCTGGAAGATGTGGTTGTCCAGCATAGCTGCCAGCAGGTTGTTGGCTGCTCCGATGGCATGGAAATCACCGGTGAAATGCAGGTTGATATCCTCCATGGGAACTACCTGGGCGTATCCGCCGCCTGCCGCTCCGCCCTTCACGCCGAACACCGGTCCCAGGGAGGGCTCACGGAGGGCAACACAGACATTCTTGCCCAGTTTTGACATACCATCTGCCAGACCTACCGTGGTGGTGGTCTTTCCCTCACCGGCAGGGGTGGGGTTGATAGCGGTTACCAGGATCAGTTTGCCGTCCTTCTTATCCGTCTCCTTCAGCATGTTGTAGTCAATCTTTGCTTTGTACTTACCGTACTGCTCCAGGTATTTGTCATCAATACCTGCTTTCTGCGCAATCTCAGTGATCGGCGCCATGGTAGTCTCCTGCGCAATTTCAATGTCCGATTTGAATCCCATCTGTAAAACTCTCCTTTCTTTTTTTGGCGTCCGTTTCGCAGATTTCCCGGCAAATTTCCTTCTCCCAAACCGGAAAACCTTCGGAGCCTACGCCCCTCTCCTACCCCTTATATTAAAATAAATACCCTCCGAATTCAACACATATTTCATTTCTTTTGGCGTTCTTCCGGCGCTCAGTTACTATCCATCAACGGTGCTCACAGCTTCTTCAATGTGCTGATCAAAATATCACAGATCACCACCAGATCCTCCGCATGAAAGCCCGCTGGAAAGTTGTCGCTGAACAGGATCTGGGAGGACGGAGGGAACTCCTCATCCCCCTCCCACAGCAGAAACTGTACCTGGTATCCAGGGAAGATTTCAAACTGGAAGCCGCAGTCTCCTCCCTTAATCCGGCAGGCTCCCATGGCCTCACAGGCCTTTGCAAAATCATCCAGCTTATTTCCGTAGGAAAAGGCCAGTCTCATCATGCACCGGCCGTTAAACTGCCGGTAATACACCTCCCCCCAGGGCACTTCCCGGTAGGTGAGAAATTTTCCGGTTCCCCGGCTCTGCGCCCCCTCCAGCAGAAAGCGAACCAACAGGATCTTCGCCGGATTCATCTCCGCCACCGGATCAAACCCATACTTCTCATCCATACATTTGGCTTGAAAATCTGGAAAAGACACCTGATAGCTGCGCCCCAGGAAGGGTACGAGGAACTGTCTCTTCTCTTCGTCATAGACAAAACCGGTTCTGGCACAGATCTCCGACGGATCCGCCTTTTTGTACTCCTCCAGGTAGTGCTCCAGAGGTACCAGTTCTTTATTGTTATTCTTTTCTATCTCGATTGCCATCCGTAACCTCTCTCTTCTATTTTTCTGTCCTGTTACTTAAATGTCAGGGACGGAAACAGGGTGGCGTCCGTGTGAGGAAGGAAACAGGATGCCACAAACTCATCCATGTAGGCAGGCTCATTGGAGAGCTCCAGGTACGTCATATTGTGGGAAATCTCTGACACCTTATGCTCTGCCTCATTGGAAAGCAGCATGGCGTAAGCGCCGGATAGGGAGGAGTTTCCAATATAATGGAACTTCTCGATGGGAATATCCGGGAACATACCAATATTCACGGCGTTCTCCATATTAATGCCGCTTCCGATGCCTCCGGCCACATATACGTCATCAATCATATCCACCGTGAAATCCAGGGAATTGAGCATGGTCCGAATAGCAGAAAAAATGGCTCCCTTTGCCCTCATAAAGCTGTCGATATCCACCTCGTTGATCTCCACATCCTTCACGGAACCGGCATCCTCCTTAAACACCAGCACATAGCTGCCCATTCCATACTTATCATGACGAATTCGTTTTCCCTCACGGATAAACTTTCCTTTGGGATTAATAATGCCGCAGCGGAACAGCTCACTGATCAGATCAATGATACCGGAGCCACACACGCCCACGGCCTTCTGCCCCTCATCCCCGATGATGGTAAGGGTGGGTTCCATGGTATCCTTGTCGATCACGCAGGCCTCAATAGCTCCGTCCGTAGCTCTCATACCGCAGCTGATATCTCCGCCCTCAAAGGCGGGTCCGGCTGAGCAGGCGCAGCTCATCATGAATTCATTGTTCCCAAACACCAGCTCTCCGTTGGTTCCCAGGTCTACAAATAAAGACATGGCCGGCCGGTTCCAGATACAGCTGGCAAACGTACCCGCAGTAATGTCACCGCCCACATAGCTGCCGATATTGGGAGCCATAATTACTCTGGCATGGGGGAAAATATGGATTCCCAGGTCCTGGGCATGTACACAGGTGGTCTCAAAAAAGGTGGGAATGTAGGGTTCCATACGGATGGGATCTGCATCCACCCCCACCAGCAGATGATTCATGGTGGTATTGCTGGCCACGCACATACGATAAATCATTCTGGACTTGATGCCCGCCTGTTTGCTCATCTGAATAATCAGGGGATTCAGCGTCTCCTTCACCACCGCGTCCTGCAGTTTCTTCCTTCCGCCTGGCTTCATGGACTCAATAATTCGGTTGATCACATCCGCGCCGTAACGGATCTGGCCGTTTCCAGTGGATCCCTTTGCCAGAATCTTTCCGGTCTTCATGTCAATGATCAGCGCTGCCACAGACGTTGTCCCGATATCCACCGCCAGGCCGCACAGTTTCAGAGGCTGATCCGGCGGGCAGATATCCAGTACCTCCACCTTATCCTCGCTTCTGCGTATCACACACTGCACATTGAAGTTATATTTTCGAAGCGTCTCCGCCATATTTTTCATCACAAAAAACGGGATTTTTACCTGTTCTGTCCAGCACGCTCTCTCCACAGCCCGGGTTACCCGCTCCAAGTCCGGCATGGTATCCTCCAGGCTGGGGGGATCCATTGTCAGACTCACCACATCCAAATCATTGGTAAAATTGATGCCGGCCGCTTCGATCTCTGTCTTCGTTTCCTCAAAAATCGCGACTTCTTTGGCAGAATCTAAGTCCGCAATCTTCATTCTGCCTTTGTATGCGGAAGCGATATCCGGCACCAGCACCTCCACATCTTCAATCACCTTGCTGACGCAGGCCAGTCTCCAGCCCTGCGCATACTCTTCCTCCGTGATATGAACGGTTTTCTTTGAATCTACTTCTCCGCTCAGAAGCTGTATTTTACATTTCCCGCAAGCAGCATTTCCGGAACAGGGAGCGTCAATCGCCACATTTACTTTTCTGGCAACCTCCAGGATATTTTCTCCCGGGGAGACAAACGCTTCCACATCATCTCCGTCCTCAAACTTAAACGTTACCTTATACATAGCTGCATCCTTTCACTCATTGACGAACTTACCACACCGTGGTGCCGGGGCTTACCCCGTTATTACAAAAAGGGGCTGCCGCAAAGTTACGGCGACCCCTTCTCCACTTTTTGGTTTCCTTAGATTTCCAGATAGGAATCTGCGTACAATGTGTTGCCCTTGAATACGTCACAGGATTTGATGGTCTCCATAAGACGAAGGTCATTGGGGTTCACAATGGCAGAGGTAAGACCCTGCATCATAGCCATAGCAACCAGAGCGGAGTCCATGATGGGACGGATATTCTTGGGCATACCGTTGGAATTGTTGGACAGACCGCCGGTGGAATTCAGGCCCATATCGCTGAACATCTTAATGCACTCCAGAATCTGCATCTGCTTGTCCTGCATTCCCTTTACAACCAGGAATAAGGGATCAAACCAGATGTCCTCAGCCTCCATGCCATGCTCCAGGCCTCTCTCAAGAAGAGTCTGGCAGAATGCCATACGCTCATCGTTATCCTTCGCAATGCCCTCGCCGTTGCACAGAGCAATACAGATCGCGTCGTTAGCCGCGGCCAGATCCAGGTACTCGATTCTTCCCGCCGCGTCAGCGGAGTTTACGATGGGTTTGCCCTTTGAGCGGTTGTAAACAGAAATACCTGCCTCGATTGCCTTCTTGTTGGAGGTGTCCAGAGCCAGAGGAACATTGTCAAACTCGCTCTGCAGGAGCTGAACAACCCACTTCATCAGATCCTCTCCATCACTCTCTGCCGGTCCGATGTTTACATCAAGGTATGTAGCGCCAGCATCCAGCTGCTGTTTTGCTCTCTGCAAAATCGGCTCAGGATCTCTTCCTGTGAAAGCCTTGTTAATGATCGGAGCGGTGGTGGAAAGTCTCTCACCAATTACTACAAATTTTGCCATTGTCTTTCTC
>DBFBJF010000076.1:0-3584 GCA_048203265.1 Candidatus Merdiplasma sp. | reverse complement strand
CCCGCAGGCCTGACAAATCTTCTTCTTTGCGCTTTCACTATAATGATCCGTACCATCGCCCGGGAAGAAGGTAGGATAGAAGGTAGAGAAGAGGGAAGAGAAGAAGGCAGGGTGCAGGGCCGGCGGGAAATTCTGGAGCAGCAGGTGCAGAAAAAGCTAGCAAAGGGGAAAAATATTTCCGAGATTGCGGAAGCTCTGGAGGAGGATACCGAAACGATCCGGTCAATGATAGAGGAATTAAATGTGCGGAGGGGAGAAAAGGTATGATTTCATTTGCCAATGATTATGGGGAGGGCGCCCATGAAAAAATATTAAAGCGTCTGGCGGAGACTAACAGGGAGTCACTGCCGGGCTATGGTACGGATCATTATAGTGAAAGCGCAAAGAAGAAGATTTGTCAGGCCTGCGGGTGCCCAAATGGGAATGTATTCTTTCTGGTGGGCGGCACCCAGACAAATGCCATTGTCATCGGCGCTCTTCTGGAGCGACACCAGGGGGTGGTGGCCGCGGTCACGGGACACGTAAACTCCCATGAAGCGGGGGCCATTGAGTATACCGGTCACAAGGTGCTGGCTCTTCCGGAACATCAGGGAAAGATTGATGGGGAGGAGCTGGAGCAATATCTGCAGAATTTCTATCAGGACCGGAACCATGAGCATATGGTATTTCCCGGAATGGTTTACATCTCCCATCCCACGGAATACGGTACCCTTTATAATAAGAAGGAACTGGAAAAACTTTCCGATATCTGCAGAAGATATGAGATCCCCTTATATCTGGATGGGGCACGGCTGGGCTATGGGCTGATGAGCCATGAGACAGATGTATCTTTGGAGGATATTGCCCGCTGCTGCAATGTATTTTACATCGGCGGAACCAAGGTGGGAGCCCTGTGCGGAGAGGCAGTGGTTTTTCCCGCAGGAAATGCTCCCAGGTATTTTATTACTATGGTGAAACAGCAGGGTGGTTTGCTGGCGAAGGGCCGGCTGCTGGGAATTCAATTTGACGAGCTGTTTACCGATGATCTGTACCTGAAGCTGGGAAAACAGGGGATTGAGACGGTAGAGTTGATGAAGCAGGCCTTTCAGGAGAATGGTTATCGCTTCTATCTGGAGTCTCCCACGAATCAGCAGTTTCTGATTCTGGAAAATCAGGAGATGGAGCGCCTGAAAAAAGAAGTAAACTTCAGCTTCTGGGAGACGCTGGACGAAAGCCACACCATCGTGAGATTTGCCACTAGCTGGGCTACCACGAAGGAAGATGTGGAGGCACTGAGGCGGGTGCTGAAGGAAAACAGATAAAGAAAGAATGTAGATTAGAAATGGATGGAGGGATGATCCTCTCATCGAATGATATATTGTGAAATTTAGATAAGATCGGAGCGTGGATTTTTAAATGATCCCCTCCGATTTTTATATTGACTTAAAAATTTATATGATAAGACTACCATTGCGGGATGCTAAGACGAGAATTTATGGATGGGACAAACGATTCTATACAAATTGTTATGAATGACGGGTAAAGAGCCTTTCTTTTTTAGCAAAATTGAAATAGATCAATATTTTCGTTAGAAATTTTTATAAAAAACTGCAATGTGACTTGGATGTGACCGCTACAGTATATGATATTCATCAATAAGATCAATATTTTGCCATTAAGCAGGATATTGATGTTAAGCATCTAAGCAGGAGGGATAGAGTATGCTGAGAAAGGGTTCCAAGATGAAAAGAGCCTTGGCGCTGATTTTGGCTACGGCGATGGTCAGCCAGAACTGCATGGTTACCAGTATTGGTAGTGATGTGGTTCCTGCTGAGACATCTCAGAGTGAAGCTGACGCAGCGGCGCAGAAGGCAGCAGAAGAAGCCGCAGCGGCACAGAAAGCTGCAGAAGAAGCGGCAGCGCAGCAGGCGGCCGAGGAAGCGGCGGCAGCACAGAAAGCAGCCGAGGAAGCGGCAGCGGCGCAAAAGGCAGCCGAGGAAGCGGCGGCAGCGCAGCAGGCAGCCGAGGATGCGGCGGCGCAGAAAGCGGCTGAGGAAGAGGCGGCAGCACAGAAGGCTGCGGAAGAAGCAGCCGCAGGGCAGACAGCTTCTGAGCAGCAGACAGAAGCTGTAAATAATACGGAGACAACAGGCGGTGCCACCACAAACAGTGCACCCACGGAGTCTCAGCAGCCGCTGACGACAGTCCAGGTGGATGTGACAGAAGAGAGCACATCAGAGACGGACAAGTCGAATACAGAGACCGAGAAACAGAACGATACAAAGGAAGAAGGAAAGCAGGAAACCGGTACGAATGAGACTGAGAAACAGGATGTCATTTACCGGGTGACCTTTGATTCCCATGCCGCAGATTACGGCAAACTTCAGGTTAAGGATGAAGCCAATGCTGTGACAGCGGATGTGATTACTTCCTATTATAAAGAAGTAAAGGAGAATGATCCTTTTACCTTTACTGTGATTCCCAGTGAGGGATATACAGTGGAGTATGTCAGAGCGGATCAGGTGGACATTCCCAAAACGGAGAATGCCAATGAATACCGGATCGCAAATGTGACAAAGGACACTGTCATCACTGTTACATACAAGGAACTTCCTCAGGATACTGCTGATGAGGAAGAGAACACGGAAGAAGACGGTCAGGTTCGAAATACGGTAACCTTCGAGTCCAGTGTGGGGGCAACGGTGCTGGTGGACGGTACAGATGTGACGAATGCTACCGGAGAAGCTGTGGATGGCAAGATCGTATTCTCTGTGATTCCCACAGATGGATATGAGGTAACCTCCGTGCTGGTGGACGGCACCATCGATGCCAGAACCACTGAAAATGAGAATGAGTACATCATCGAGGGTATCCAGACGGATGAGACCATCGTGAGCATCACCACAGAGTGGGTTGGCACTGAGGAGGAGTCCGAGGCGGAGACAGAGGTTGAAACCGAGACTGAAGTTGAGAATGAAATCGAGACTGAGACGGAAACAGAAGTAGAGACTGAGGTTGAAACTGAAACAGAAACCGAAGTGGAGACCGAGACGGAGGCGGCTATGCCCGCTCAGACCTTTACCCAGACTGCGGGTGATACAGTTGTAACAGTTCATGCACCGGAAGGAGCGTTCCCGGAAGGAACCACGATGGAGGCTGTTCCAGTATCGGCAGATTCTGTTATTGCCGCTGTGGAAGATCAGGTGGCGGCAGAGGGCAAAGAGATCGTTGATGTTGTGGCGGTTGATATTACATTCTATGACAAAGACGGAAATGAAGTTGAACCGCAAGTGAACGTAGAGGTTTCGTTCACTAATATGCCTGTTTCAGAAGAAGCGATTGAGGCAGACGAAGCAACAGTGTATCATATTGATGATAATTCAAATGCAGAAGTAGTAGCGGATGCTACACCAGGATCCACGGAGGCTGTGTTTCGTGCTGAGTCCTTTACGGTATATTCAATAGTTACAACAAGAGAAGCTAATGATGGAATTAGCACATTGGCGAATCGATCTATAACCGTTGAAGATGGTGAAAACTATGAGATGGTATCTGGAGAAACGGTTACATTTAACGCAAATACAAGACGTTACTGGAGTACAGAT
>DBFBJF010000075.1:0-5947 GCA_048203265.1 Candidatus Merdiplasma sp. | reverse complement strand
GGAATGGTGTTGCCCTCGTCAATCAGCTTCACCGCTGCCTCCACCTGCCAGTCCCTCACACCCAGTTCTCCGGCCAATGTCTTTATCATATCCATATTTGTTCATTCCTCTCCCGAAACCGCGGCACTGCCCGCAAAAGGCCAAATCCCTTTTTGCGGATTTTTTTCTCCTGCCCCGGTTCCTGTTTCATACTTATCTCACCCAGTATACCTGAATTTTCCTTCGGGCACAAGAGAAAGAAGCTTCTCCCGGCATTTGACGAAACTTGTTTTTCCCTCCTCTCTGTGCTATCATAGGTTCTAGTTTCTACACAAAGGAGGCTTACATAAATGGAAGATTCCAACACATCCTATTCTTCGCAGAATACGGAATACAGCCGCCCCTCCGGTTCCCGGGCCCTGGCCACTGCCGCCATGGTGCTGGGTCTGATTGCGGCGCCCCTGTTTTTCATTTCCTATATCTCAATCCCGCTGGCTGCCACAGCCATTGTCCTGGCGCTTCTGTCCCGGGGCGACGGGCCCATGCATTCCAGGGCAAAAATATCCCTTGTGGTATCCGGCGTGGCTCTGGCCGCATCCATACTGGCCACTGCCTACGCGGTCATCGCCATCCGCACCAACCCGCTCCTGCGCAGGGAGCTGGAGCTGATGCTGGACTATTTCTCTGAATATTACGGTTATGGGGAAGATTACCGCCTCCCCGGCATTTTTTATGGGGAGGAAGAGGAGACAGAGCCCCAGCAGGAGACCCTTCCTCCGTTGGAGGAAGACCACGGCAGTTTTTCTCTGCCCTACGGGGAGGATCTTCAGCCATCCGATCAGCAGTTTATCCGCTATGAGTGGGTGCAGCCTCTGACCCCGGCCACAGATGAAGGAGGTATCAAAATATGAAGCTTTCGTCCCGCGCGTTAAAGGCAAAGGCCAGACAAACCCTGGCCGGCAAGTATTCCACTGCCATAGGCGCCCTGGTATTGACTGACCTGATCTATGTGCTGATGATTTATTTCTTTGTACCCGTCAATCTGGGCGGGAGGTTGAGCCTGATCTCCACGGTCTGCAATCTGATTGTGCTGTTCCTCACTGTGATTTTGCTGGCGGGGACCAACTTCCTCTATCTGAATTTTACCAGAGGAGACAACTACCGCATCAGCCAGATTTTTTATGCTTTCTCCCACCATCCGGACCGGGTAATCCTCATCACGGTGGCGCTTTTTGCGGTATATCTGCTCTGTCTGCTGCCCTCGATTCTGGTGTTTGCCTTCGTCCTGACAGCTCACGCCATAGGCGGCCTGAATTTTGCGTCCACAGTTGTTATTCTGGCAGTGGCCGCCGTTCTCTCGCTTCTGCTGATTTTTGCCATTGCTCTGAAATTTTCCATGGTCTTTTATCTCTACATTGACCATCCGGAGCTGAACTGGCTGCAGCTTCTGAACGAGAGCCGGCGCCTCATGCGTGGCAGCCAGCTTCGCTACATTCGCCTGATGCTGTCTTTTCTCGGTATGCTGCTGCTGTGTGTCCTTTCACTGGGCCTGGCGCTTTTATGGGTCATTCCCTACATCAGCATGACCAACACTTACTTTTACCTGGACCTGTCACACCAGCAGATTCACCAGGAAACCGCTGAACAGTGAGAAAACCATCACATAAATAGGGATTGCCACCGCCGGAAAAATAGGCTATAATAGGTGCCATGCAAGTTACGGACCTGACTCTCGGGATAAACGACTCTGCATCCGCCCGGCTATGCCGGAGCTTACCATTGCAGAAAGGGAGGAAGGTCTTTTTTTATGTATCTGATGATCGACAACTACGATTCTTTTGTCTACAATCTGACCGCCTATTTTCGGGAACTGGGTGTGGATATTCTGGTAAAGAAGCGGGATGAGGTGAGCCTTCAGCTGGTCCGCCGCCTGCGCCCCACCGGGATTATCATCTCCCCGGGCCCCGGCCGCCCCGGGGATGATGCCCGTCTCTGCGAGCTGATCCGCCAGTGCTGTCACCGAATTCCGGTTCTGGGCGTCTGCCTGGGACACCAGATCCTGGGAAATGTCTTTGGGGCCAGGGTGGCCAAAGGCCAGCGGCCCATGCATGGAAAGGTGACGCCCCTGACCCACAGCCAGTCCGGACTGTTCGCCGGACTTCCCCAACATTTTCAAGTGACGCGCTATCACTCTCTGGTGATTAAGGAAGAGGGATTTCCCTCCTGCCTGTCCATAGACGCCCGCGCAGAGGATGGCGCCATCATGGGAATCTCCCACCGGGAGGCCTGCGTCTATGGGATTCAGTTTCATCCGGAGGCCGTTCTCACAGAATACGGCCATGAGCTTCTGGAAAACTTCAAACATATCTGTGAGAAATGGTGGTGGAATCGTGCGGATTGTAAAGGAGCTTAAGGGGGCCCCGCCCATCCATGAAATTTTCAGGCAGTTTTACCAGGAGCGGGACGCGGTGTTCCTGGATTCTTCCCTGGAAAATGATCTGGGCCGTTACTCCATCATCGGCCTGCACCCCTATCTGAAGCTGGTCTGCGGAGAGCGCTTTACCGTAAACGGGGTGGAGCAGACAGAGGATTTTGAATCCTACCTAAGCCGGTATCTGAGGGAACACCGGGATGAAAACCATACCTCCCTTCCCCTGGTCTCCGGGGCCATCGGGTATTTTTCCTATGATTACGGGCGCAAGCGGGAGGGCGTCCATACGCGGCATGGGGATTCGTCTCAAATCCCCGACGCCATTTTGATTTTTTACGATGATTTCATCATCCGGGATCACCGGGAAAAGAAGCTGTTTCTGGTGGCCAATGGAAAGCTGCGTCCCTCCGGCCAATCGATCCGGGCGCTGGAGCGGATTTGTCAAAATCCAAAACTGCAGGATCCCCTTCCGGAGTCTTCTTCGCAAGGAACTATCCCCTTCTGCGTGAAAGCGAACTTTGACCAGGAGGAGTACAAGGAGGCGGTTCGGAATATGATCCGCTACATCGAGGAAGGTGACATCTACATCGCCAACATGACCCAACAACTTCAAATTCAAAGCCCCAGACAGCCCTGGGAAGTGTTTGAGACGCTCCGGCGTGAAAACCCTTCCCCCTTCGGCGGATATTTTCAGTACGGCGATTTTCAGATTGTGTGCGCTTCCCCGGAGCGTTTTCTGCAGATGCGCCGCGGCCACATCAGCACCAGGCCCATCAAGGGCACCCGGAAACGGGGGATGGACGCCAGGGAGGATCTGGCCATGCGAAGGGAACTGGAGGAATCGGAGAAGGATAAGAGCGAGCTTCTGATGATCGTAGACCTGGAGCGAAATGACTTAAACCGCGTCTGCCTGCCTGGCAGTGTGAAGGTGACAGAGCTGTTTGCCGTGGAGGAGTACGCCACAGTGTTCCATTTGGTATCAACCGTGGAGGGATCCCTGGATCCGGCGTATACCGTGACGGATCTGATTGGCGCCGCCCACCCCGGCGGCTCCATCACCGGAGCGCCCAAGCGCAGGGCCATGGAGATAATCGATGAGCTGGAACATGGCTGCCGGGGTCTGTACACCGGTTCTCTGGGATACCTGACCCTGGACGGCTGCTGCGACTTCAATATTGTGATACGGACAGCCCTTTACCGCCAGGGCATATACCATCTGGGTGTGGGCGGCGGCATCACCTGGGAGTCCGATCCCCAGTTTGAATATGAGGAGACCCTGCAGAAAGCGAAGGCGCTTCTGCAGGCCCTGTCTCCCCGGGAGGTGAAACATGAAAAACTGTGACAGAACTCTTGTGCCGGATGACGGGTTCTTCTTCGGTCTTTCCGTCTTTGAGACCATAGGACTGGAACAGGGACATCCCCTGTTTTTGAGGGAACATCTGGAGCGGATGAACGCTTCCGCCGCGGCGCTTGGAATTGACGCCCGCCTCACCTCCGAACAGGTGCTGGACTGGTTAAGGCGGGCGGACCACCCTCTTCTGGAGCATGGGGGACTGAAAATTGTACTTTCCCGGGAAAATCTTTTCTTCCTGATCCGGGAAAATCCCTACCGCAGGGAACAGTACGAGCGGGGCTTCCTGGTGGACTACAGCGCTGTACGGCGCAATGAGACCTCCCCTCTGGTCTGCCACAAGACGGCCAATTACGGGGACTGTATCCTGGAAAATCGGGCCTGTCATGCCGCCGGAATGGACGAGCGGATTTTTTTAAACTCCAGGGGGGAACTGACGGAGGGCACGGTATCCAACCTGTTCTTTCTCCGGGAAGGGAAGCTCTACACCCCGGCCGCATCCTGCGGCCTGCTGCCGGGTGTGATCCGCCGCTATCTTCTGGAACAGGAACAGGCCAGGGAGGCTGTCATCCTCCCTGGCCAGGTTCCCGACTATGAGGCCTGCTTTCTCACCAACTCCCTTCTGGGAATCATGCCGGTGAGGCAGCTGGGAAAGCACGTCTTTCCCGATTTAAGTCAGCCGCTGCAGATCCGCAGCCGTTATCTGAATATTTTACATCGCCAAATGCCGTAAGAAACCGAACCGTGAAATCACGGTCTTAACAGATATCCCATCATTTTGCAGCCCTCTCCCCGGTCAATCCCGCCAAGCGCGGCCTCCCGCTCATTATAATGCCAGGTATGGCTCTCCGGAGCCGAGCTGTCATAGAGCAAATACGGGACCGGATCTGACGTATGGGTGCGCACCCGGATGGGAGTGGGATGATCCGGCAGCACCAGAAGGCGGTACTCCTCCCCCGAAGCGTCCATCTGTTCCTTCACGATGCGGATCACCCGCTGATCCAGATTTTCAATGGCCTGCACCTTCCGCTCCACACTGCCCTGATGTCCCATCTCGTCCGGAGCTTCCACATGGATGTAGGCAAAATCATACCCGTCCTTCAGCAGAGCGTTCACCGCCGCCTGGGCTTTCCCCTCATAGTTGGTGTGAAGCCCTCCGTTGGCTCCCTCCACCGTAAGATTGGTCATCCCTGCCCCCACAGCAATTCCCTTCAGCAGATCCACGGCGGAGATCATCACGCCCCGCTTATGGTAGTTTTCCTCAAAGGAAGTCAGGGCGGGCCTGGTGCCGGCTCCCCAGAACCAGCAGCTGTTGGCGGGGTTTAGTCCCTTCGCTCTCCGCTCCCGGTTAATGGGGTGGTCCTTCAGGATCTCATAACTTCTCTCCTGCATGCCGCGCAGCGTTTTATCCTGGGGCAGCCAGGGTCCGATCACCTCCGTCAGATGATCGTGGGGCGCCGCCAGGGAAATCACCTGGCCGTGCTTCCAGATCAGGCAATGGCGGTAGCTGGTTCCAAGGTACAGGCGGTAATCCTCCCCCTCCAGCTCCTTGCGCAGCGCATCCAGCAGCACCGCGGCATCCTCCGTGCTGATCTCCCCGGAACTGTGGTCCAAAATCCGCTTCTGTTCGTAGGGCTCTTCCTCCGTCAGGGTCACCAGATTGCACCGCAGCGCCACATCGTCCGCCTCCATGGGAACGCCGATGCTTAAGGCCTCCAGGGGAGATCTGCCCGTGTAGTAAACTCTGGGATCGTATCCCAGCACCGACAGGTTCGCCGTATCGCTTCCCGGACTCATGCCCTCCGGAATCGTATGCAGCAGGCCGATCTCAGACCTGGCCGCCAGCTCATCCATCACAGGAGTGGCAGCGTATTCCAGCGGAGTCTTTCCGCCCAGGCTTTCGATGGGTTCATCCGCCATGCCGTCTCCCAACACCACAATATATTTCATTTCCTTCCAGTCCTTTCCGCGTCACTCTCCGCCCAGTATTTTCAGATGCTGAACACCCTCTTTTTGCTCAATCATCTCCATCATATCCGACATATTTCCCGTATCAGGCAGAACGTCCACGCTGATGGTGGTGGAAGCCATGCCGTTGATGGGAATACTCTGATGGATGGTCAGAATGTTTGCTCGGTGGTCCGCCACGATCTTAAGCACATCCGACAGCAGTCCCGGTTCGTCAT
>DBFBJF010000074.1:0-2637 GCA_048203265.1 Candidatus Merdiplasma sp. | reverse complement strand
TGAGGTCACCACCCGTCTGGTGGACGGCACCATTGGGGAGTCCATCGGCATGTTCTCCACGAAAACACAGGAGCTGTTTACCTCTTGGCAAAATGGCGGTGCTACCCAGAAACAGGTCATTGACTCCATTGTGGCGGATATTGCCGGGTGTACGAACCAGCAGGAAGCCTTAAACCTTGCAGCTCTTGCTTTTGGAACGATGGCCGAGGACGGGAACCTGAAATTCATCACGTCCCTGACCTCGGTAGGAAGTACCTATGATAGCGTGAAGGGTTCCGCACAGGGCCTGTTTGATGCAACGACCACGCCCATGCAGGAGATGGAGTCCAATACCCGGAAACTGCAGCAGTCGCTGGTGCCTCTGGGAGAGAAGCTGGCGGAGATCGCCAATACGATCCTGCCGCCACTGGTCAGTGTGATCCAGACGGTGAGCGGATGGTTTGCGCAGCTGCCGGGGCCGGTGCAGAACTTTATCGTCATTCTTGGCGCTTTGCTGGCAGCCTTTACGGCATTGACTCCGGTGATTGCGGCCTTGGCGGTGTCGGTAGGTGCATTGAATATCTCCCTCCTACCGATCATTGCCGTGATTGCGGCGGTAGCGGCAGCCATTGCCGGGATTATCGCCATCATCCAGAACTGGGGTGCCATCACGGAGTGGTTTGGAAACCTGTGGAATACCATCTGTACCGGGATTGGCACCATGATCGAAAGTGTGAAAACGTGGTTTTCCAACCTCTGGACACACCTGCAGAATGTTTGGAATGGCATCTGTAATGTAGTGCAGACAGCCGTGATGCTGTTAGGTTCTATTATTCAGGGTGCCGTGGATATCATCACGCTGCCGTTCCGGTTTATCTGGGAGAACTGCAAAGATATCGTTACTTCCGTCTGGAACGGAATTAAAAATACCGTCAGTTCCGTGCTGTCTGCGATTTCCGGTGTGATCTCCAGCATTATGGGAGCTATCCAGAACGTGATCAGTTCCATCTGGAACGCCATCAGCAGCAAGGTGTCGGCGGTGGTCAATGCCATCAAAAATACGGTGACCTCTGTCTTTAATGCCATCAAGTCGGTGGCTTCTACGGTGTGGAATGGCATTAAATCTGTCATTTCCACGGTAGTGGACGGGATCAAGAGCAAGGTTTCTTCCGTATTCAATGCGGTAAAGAGTACGGTGTCTTCCGTATTCAACGGAATCAAGAGTACTGCAACCACGGTGTGGAATGGAATTAAGACCGCCATCACGAAGCCGATTGAAGCGGCAAAGAATACGATCAAAGGGATTGTGGACAAGATCAGCGGCTTCTTCTCCGGCATGAAGCTGGAACTGCCGAAGATCAAGCTGCCCCATTTCAAGATTACGGGTAAGCTCTCCCTTGCCCCGCCGAGCGTTCCTCACCTGTCGATTGACTGGTATAAGGAAGGCGGTATCCTAACGAAACCGACCATCTTTGGCATGAACGGCAGCAGCATGATGGCGGGCGGTGAGGCTGGCCGGGAGGCGGTGCTTCCGCTGAAGGGATTTTATAATCAGCTGGAAAATATTTTGTCCAGCAGAATGAATACCAGCGCAATGGAGAAGTATCTGGCGATCATTGCGGAAAATAGCTGCAAGGGACTGTATCTGGATGACGGGACGCTGGTAGGACACTTGCTCCCTGCCATTGACAGCGGTCTTGGGAAAACACAGAAACTGCAAAGGAGGCTGAGCCTATGAGGGCAGACGTGAAAATCAATGATTTGTGGATGTTTGCGATGGGCTGGCTCCGGGAGGAGATTGACTTTCCCATGCCGCAGTCGCAGACCAATACGGTTGTGGTACCGGGGCGCAATGCTCCGATCCGTTTTACGGAGGCTCTTGGGCGGGTATCCTACCAGCCCCGGAGCTTTTCTATTACCTTGTCCATGTTGGGGAGCCGGGAGAAATTTAATCAAATGAAGGATATCCTTGCCAATCGAGTGCGCCAGCGACCTGAACGCTCCCTATGCAATGACCACATCCGTTTACAATTCCCTTGTAAAGCTGTGTACAGACATCTGCAAACGAAACGGGAAGAAGAAACTTCTCTGGCTTGGGGATAAGAATAAGACGCTGAACTATTCCCCGAAGTCTGATGAGATGGTGCTGACCGTCCACCGCTGGTTTGCCAATAAGTCCTGTCCGGGAGACTGGCTGTATTCCCGCCTTGGGGATCTGGCCTCCAAGGTGACGATGGCACTGGGAGGTTCTTCCTCCGGCTCTACAGGAACGGTTTTATACCGTGTCCGCAAAAGCTGGTCGGACGCCAAGAGCCAGAAGGGAGCTTTCAACAATCTGGATAACGCCAAGAGATGCGCTGACTCCAATGCGGGATATTCTGTGTATGATGAGAGCGGCAAAGTTGTCTACACTGGAAAGCAGACTGGATCTGGAAGTTCCACCGGTTCCTTTTTGGTACAGGTAACAGCAACCGATCTGAATATCCGCAAAGGCCCCGGCACGAATTACGCCAAGACCGGCAAATACACCGGAAAAGGCGTATTCACGATTACGGAGGTCAAATCCGGCACGGGCTCCACCGCAGGCTGGGGAAAACTCAAGAGCGGCGCTGGCTGGATTTCCCTGGATTACTGTAAGCGTCTTTAAGTAAAGAAAAG